>CAJWLE010000091.1:0-7441 GCA_913042965.1 uncultured Synechococcus sp. | reverse complement strand
AATTGAACGTCAATATATGGGTGCAATATTAGTCAGTTGTAATACGGTTGGCAATTTCTTTAATTTCATTTTAGCCTAGAATTGATTAAAACGAACAGCTACTCGCAACCGTATTATTTTTATTTTAGCCTTTCACTCGTTAGTTTTGATGGCAAGCGTTGCTTCTATGTGTTTCGTCGCCGTTGATTATTCGCTCGTGCCTGAGGTCCTTGTTTAGCGCTCTTAGCTAATTGCTTCTTTTAATCCCCACGCTTTATTTTCGCGCAGGTTTTATTTCACAGTATTAACTACCTTTGATGATTCCTTGTGATGCTCGATTTGTCGATTAAATGTCATGGTCTTGGCCTATATTTCTTGCTCATAGTCTTGATGTTTGTCTTGGTAGGTACTCATATTTTATTCAAGGCTATGCCGCGTATTTCCTCCAACACGGAATCGATTCGCCATCGCGACTCAGCAGGCAGGTTTTTTTGTGGATGAGTCGAGACACGGTTTGCTCCTGCATTCGCTGGAATGGAACAAATCAGCTCTTCATCAATGGCGACCACGCCCCTCAGCAAGCTGGCTTACAAAACCCTTCAACAGGGCAAAGCCATTGCAGGGTTGGCCCACAAGGAGCTAAGCACCAAGCTGATGGAATGGGTCGCTCCTGAAGCGGTTCCCAGTATTCAGTCGGTTCCGCCGGATCTGATGAAAGATCTGAGAAGTGCCATGTCCCAGCTCGAGGAACGGGATTGGGAGGAAGCCCAGCAGGGTGTCTATCCAGAATCCCAGCTTTTTGATGCACCCTGGTTGGAGTGGGCTGGACGTTATCCCCAGGTTTGGCTTGACCTCCCCTCGACATGGAGACGTCAGAAAGAGAGAAACGTCAGGGATCTACCGAAGAAAACCGATTCAAGCCTGTACCCCGATTACTACCTCCAGAATTTTCACCATCAAACCGACGGCTACCTCAGTGATCATTCCGCTGAGCTCTACGATCTTCAGGTTGAAATCCTTTTCAACGGCACTGCTGATGCAATGCGTCGACGGGTGTTGTCGCCCTTAAAGCGAGGGCTGAATCACTTTTCTGAATACAGCCCGGGCTCTATCCGTGTTCTTGATATCGCAACCGGCACGGGACGTACGTTGCAGCAGATTCGTGCTGCACTTCCCCACGCTGAATTGATCGGTACCGATCTTTCCGAGGCCTATCTTCGTCAGGCCAATCGCTGGCTCAACGGTGGGGCCAATCCGTTGGTGCAATTGATTCGAGCCAACGGTGAATCACTTCCCCTCGCTGATGAAACCGTTCAGGGTTCAACCTGCGTGTTTCTCCTGCATGAGCTCCCGGGGAAAGCGCGCCAGAACGTCATCAACGAAGCGTGGAGAGTTTTGCAGCCAGGGGGCGTTTTTGTTCTGGCCGACTCTGTTCAACTTGCTGATTCGCCTCAGTTCAGCATTGCTATGGAGAATTTCCGTCGTGTTTTCCACGAGCCTTATTACCGGGATTACATCGGTGATGACATCGAAGCTCGGTTGCAATCCGCCGGTTTTGAATCAATCACCGCTGAGACTCATTTCATGACCCGGGTTTGGAGTGCAAGAAAACCCACCGGTGAAGCGGTCTGAATGCATTTGCTGACAGAAAGGCCTTGCACGATCCTCCCCGCGCCATAGGGTGATCATGCAGTCGAAAGGGTTGACCTGGTGACGAATCCCTTCCGACTTCGTTGGCTTCAGGGTTGGACCTTCCAAGTCGTGTTCATGGATGGCCACGTTCAGGTTGAAGCTCAGGGCTTTGGGATCCGTCTGAGGACACCAATCCTTCCTGGAGAAAGCCCTCAGGGGTCTGCTGACCGCCTTGTCCTTGCTGAAGACCAACGTCGTCGCGCACTTCATCACGCATGGTTGCGTGGTCAGTCGATTTCGCAGCCGTTGGATCCTGATACCGAAGAACAAACGAATCATTCAGATCCCGATCTGATGTCCCTCGTTGTGGTGCATCAATCGGGTCAACAGGTGGCTGCCTGAAATCAACGATTGGCGCTGATCTGATCTCAGCGTCTCAACCCTTCAACCACCATCCGATGATGAAGCCGGCTCCTCCCCAACGGAGTCCGTTCCAAAACAGAGAGCCGCGGGAACTTGGTTGAATCCATCCCTCAGGTTTCGTCTCCAGCAAACGTTGACCGAGTTGTTGTCTCTGCTTCGCACGCCGAGCGACCACTCCTTTTTGACGTGTCATTGATTTGGCCTGAAATCGTCCCAGCTGCAACAAATGGCCCGCAGCATGCAACCACCGCAGATGTCGACGGCGTCGTTTCACGCACACAATCACAGCTTCCCCGAAACTAGGCAGCAGTTGTGGGTACGCCATGGGGTCCAACCGGCGCGAATGGCCTGATCAGGCGTTAATCAACAGCCAGGCATTGCATGGTCTGCTTCGTATCGATGATCGCAATTGGCATCGACTGAAAGGGAACCGAAACCGTCGAGCTGCGGAGCTGCTCAGTGCTGCTCTTGTGCAGTTGCTGGGCGATGGCGACGTCGATGACGTTGAAGCCCTGACCCAACAGGCACTGGGGTGGATCAAGGGTGAACTCAAGGACCCTGGGTGCCCGCATCACTGACGGGGCGGCGACAAGCAAGCTGCACGCGGTTGCCCCGGCGACTCCAACGAACATCGTCAAAGCACTGATGGATTAAAAAAATCCCTCGGCCATTCAAGGCTTCCGGACATTTCGGTAAACAGGCAGATCGAGCGTGGTGTGGAATCCCCCTACCCTCATCCTGAATTTGCCAAACAAGCCAGTTGGGCGTAAGGATCTGCCGAATTCGCAAGCGTTTGTGGCAATCCTCGCAATTGCCGTGGCGCACAGCATTCACAAGAGCTTCATGCAAACCGAGCTGAACTCTCTGAGAGGTCATCGCACAGTTGACCGGTTGAATCAGCTGATCCACCAAAGGCGCAAGCCTCAGCGTGGAAGGATGATTGAAATCAGTCCAGCGAAACATCAAACCGGGAACGCTTTCCACGTCGTGGTGATCCAGGCATTCGGCATGACGACGCTCGACCAACCCACGGCGAAGCACCTGTCTTGAACTTACCGGGTCCAATCGTTTACGACAGGTCGCTTTCAGCGCGATGACGCATCAAATCCGGGTGCTTGAGGATTGAATCCATCAGACGAACACCTCGCAACTGATTAATCAGCGGCATGTGTCCCTCAGGTGCCTTCAGGGACCAGGTAAACGCCCGCGGATAGCGGGTCCATACACCGTCGATCTTCCAGCCAATTCTCGGCCAGAGCTTCACGTAATTACCATCGAGCCCATCCAGCAGACGCGCCTGCATGGAAAAACCGAAACGTCCCTGGGAGTAAACGGTCCAGAGTCGGTCAAGGCTGACGAGATCCATTCCCGGCATCGGGGGGACCTCACTGAAGTAGACGTAGCCCCTTCGAACTGCAGCAGGTCCGGCAAGGTCTCGCAAGATGGCACTGGTCCTGCGATCAGCCTCTTCAAAATCTTCATTCAGCAGCAAGGCCTGAAGCTCGCTGTAATCGATCCCGGCGCTGGATTCGACCTGGAGCCAACCTTGGTCGGATGGACCAATCAGCGTCTTGACGTGATTGGAATCGTGTCGATTTAGGACTTGTAGAAGCCAGCCTGCAGCCCAGTCGCAGCCTGAGGAGTCGAAGGGTTCGATCACTGCCGAACCGAGGCCGACCAGGTCCGAGGCTCTTGCCTCGATGGTCTTGATCAGCGGACGACGTTGTCGAGGACTTCCCTTGACGAAACGTTCAAGCAGCTGCTCAGGAGGAGCTGCGGATGTGGGTGTTGAACCGGAAAGCATGAATCCCAACCGGCCCGGATTGGCACGGCGTTAGATCACTATGTCAGGCATGGTCGACGTTTTATCACTTTCGATACAGGAACTTCGGTCCCACCCTGGTCCGTTGGTGGACGTGCGCAGTCCAGGGGAGTTCGCCAAAGGGCACTGGCCTGGTGCCACCAACATTCCCTTGTTCAGTGACGACGAGCGGGCCGCCGTTGGTACGACTTACAAACAACAGGGGAGGTTGCCCGCGGTGCATCTCGGCCTGAGCATTACGGGGCCGAAACTGGCGAGCCATGCTCAGGAGCTGGAAAAGATCCGTGATCGGGGAAACCCCAGGATCTACTGCTGGCGCGGCGGCATGCGCTCCGCAAGCATGGCCTGGTTGGCAGAGCAGATCGATCTATCTCCGGTCCTGCTCAATGGCGGCTACAAGAGTTACAGACGCTGGGCTCAGGACCAGTTCATGCGGCCATGGCCCATCAGGGTTTTGGGAGGTCGCACCGGAACCGGCAAGACCGACCTTCTGCTGGCCATGGAACGCAAGGGAATTGCGATTCTGGATTTAGAGGGAGTGGCTCATCACCGCGGCAGCAGTTTTGGCGGTTTGGGCCTGCCGCCACAACCGAGCACCGAGCATTACGAAAACCTCCTTGCCGAAGTTCTTGACCGGCACAGGATGGCTTCGGCAGAGGCGATCTGGGTCGAAGCCGAAAGCATTCAGGTGGGTCGCTGCAGGATTCCCAAGCCCTTCTTTGATCAGATGCAGCTGGCACCGGTTCTTGAGATTCAGCGCAGCCTCGATGAACGGGTGAAGCAGTTGGTCGCGGTGTATGGACATCAGGGCGGCGAAGCCCTCGCAGAGGCAACGGAACGGATCAGTCGTCGGTTGGGCCCACAGCGCACGAGGCAGGCGCTTGAAGCCATCAGCCGCTCAGACTGGTCAGAGGCCTGCAGGGCCACTCTCGACTACTACGACCGCTGCTACGACCGTGAATTGGAGCGTTCTCCATTGCGAAACAGGATCGATCTGGATGGTTTGAGTCCCGATCAGGCGGCAGACCGACTCATTCGAGACGGATTGGTCGGTTGAACTGTTTAAGATCCATCATCCGGACGCGGTGGTCATGGCCCAGGCAGCGATTCAGTTCTTCCGTGGTGTCGACGAACCTGTCGTTCCAGATATTCGCCTGACGCGCAGCCGTGACGGCAGAACTGGTCAGGCCACCTTCCGTTTCGAACAGCCTGCGGCGATCGCGCCGGAAACCATGGGTGACATCACCGGCATGTGGATGGTGGATGAAGAGGGTGAAATGGTCACTCGCGAGGTGAACGGCAAGTTCGTCAACGGAAAAGCGAGTGCTCTAGAAGCCGTTTACTCCTGGAAATCAGAACAGGATTTCGAGCGCTTCATGCGATTTGCCCAGCGCTATGCAGAAGCGAACGGCCTGGGTTACTCACAAAATCAGGATTCCGATCAGACTGAAGAAGGCAGCGAATCCGAAGCTTGAGGCTTTCCCAGTTGATGACCACTGCGGCACTGCTGGCCGCAGTGGTTCTTCTCTGGAATCTGCGTGAGTTGTTGCTGCTTCTGTTCGCGGCTGTTGTGATTTCAGTTGCACTCTGCCGATTGGTTGAGTTCATTCGTCGGGTTGCTCCCATAGGCAGGATTCAGGCGCTGATGCTTTGCCTGGCTGGCCTCGTGGCAGTACTGGCTGTCTTCGCCGCCGTGGTGATCCCACCCTTCATCGGGGAATTTGCCTTGTTGCTGGCAAAGCTGCCCAAGGCGGCATCCATGCTCATCGACTTGCTCGTTGGCTCGCTTGAAAGCATCAGCCATGCCCTTTACGGCTCGGATGCAGGAATCCAGCTGGGTGAGCAGGGTTTCGGAGCGGTTCAGTTGTTACCTGACAATTCCACGCTGGCTTCAGGGGTTGGTAACGGTCTGCTGAGTCTGCTCGGGATCGCTGGAAACACCGGCACCGCCATCCTGCAAGTCCTGTTTGTTCTTGCGCTCGCCTTGATGGTGACGGTTCAACCCAATGCCTACCAATCGGTCTGCATTCAACTGGTGCCATCCTTCTATCGACGCAAGGCCAGACGTGTCTTGCTGCGTTGTGGCGACGCGCTCGGTAGCTGGATGGTGGGGGTGTTGATCAGTTCTGTCGCCGTGTTCAGCCTTTGTGCCATCAGCCTCTCTCTGCTGGGGGTGAAGCTGGTGATGGCCAATGCACTCCTCGCTGGTGTACTGAACGTCATCCCGAACCTGGGCCCCACCCTGGGCACTGTTTTCCCTGTGGCGGTGGCATTGCTCGATGCCCCCTGGAAAGCCGCTGCCGTGATTGGCCTTTATGTGTTGATCCAGAACCTTGAAAGTTATGTGATCACCCCTTCGGTGATGCATCACCAGCTTCAACTGTTGCCAGCTCTGACCCTTGCAGCTCAGGTTCTGTTCACACTGGTGTTTGGACCCCTAGGACTTCTGATGGCTCTGCCACTCGCCGTGGTGCTTCAGGTGGTCATCCGAGATGTGCTGATCCATGACGTGCTCGATCGCTGGTCAATGAAACGGCTCTCGCCATGACCGCTCAATCTGCGCTGTTGACGCTCACGGCTGTGGTGCTGGGTCTTCTGCTCTGGCAGCTTCGTTGGGTTCTTCTGGTGCTGTTTGGTGCGGTGGTGCTCGCCGTGGCTCTGGACGTGCTGATCCATCAGCTGCAGAGCCGTTTCCGGCTTGATCGTCCACGGGCACTTCTGGTGGTTCTGGCGACTCTCCTGCTGGCTGGCGTCGTGATCGGTCAACTCCTCCTGCCCGAGTTGTTCACTCAGGTGCAGCAGCTAGGGCGGGATCTTCCTCAGCTGATCAACAAAGTATCCACTCTTCTCGGGCAGGACCCCCGTCTGGCCTCGATCAACCAGGCCGTGAGTCCTGGTTTGAATCCCGACAATCTTCAGTCGCTTGCCCGCCAGTTGCTCGGCGTGGCGGGCGGGGCGGCTAACTCGATGGTTCAGGTGCTGCTGGCCATGTTGCTGGGCATCCTGCTGGTTCTGGATCCTGCGTCCCATCGCGGAATGGTTCTGGCGATCACACCGCGTCCTGCACGGGACCTGATGATTGAGCTTCTCGACGAAGGCCGTCAGGCTCTTGGCGGCTGGCTCAGCGGGATGACTCTTTCGGCAACGACCGTTTTTCTGCTGACCTGGGGCGGTCTGGCGTTACTGCAAGCTCCACTTCCTCTGTTAAGCGGTCTGGTGTGCGGACTGCTCACCTTTATTCCGACGATCGGCCCCACCGCAGCCACCGTGCTTCCAGCCGGACTGGCCCTGCTGCAGTCCCCCCAACTATTGATTTCCGTTCTGGTCTTCCGGCTGGTGCTGCAGAACCTTGAAGCCTTTTTGCTGACGCCGTTGCTGCTGCGCAAGACCGTCAATCTGCTGCCCACGGTTGCTTTGATGGCACAACTGAGTCTTGGTGCCTTGCTTGGGCTTCCGGGCGTGCTGCTCGCTCTACCGCTGGTGGTGGTTCTGCAGGTCGTGATGCAAAGAGTCGTGGTGCAACAGGTGATGGACCGCTGGTGATCAAGATTCAGGGGTTGTATCCGTCCGAACACCAGACGACCA
>CAJWLE010000090.1:0-7441 GCA_913042965.1 uncultured Synechococcus sp. | reverse complement strand
TCCTGAATGAACTGATGCGACAGATCGCTTTGGATCGGCCGGCCTCCGAGGCCCATCAGGCTCTGGCACAGGCGCTGATCACACCCCCGGACCAGGTGCCGCTGGAAACCCGCCAACGTCTGGATCTGTTCGTCCAGCCCTATTGGGGACCAGCTCCAGCGAATCAGGGCTGAGAAAGACTGGCACCACAGGATTGAAGTGCAGGACGCAGCTGCTGATCATGCTGCTGAAGAACGGTCTTGGCCTGATCCACGGACAGACCGGCAGCAGCCATCACCAGAGCGGTCTTGACCGAACCCTCGGCATCGTTCAACAGCTGCAATCCATGGCCGCGATCAACGGCGGCAAGATCCTGAAGGATGCGCAGGGAGCGGTCGACCAATTTGCTGTTGCTGGCGGACACATCCACCATCCGATTGCCATACACCTTTCCGAGACGCACCATCACTCCTGTGGAGAGGATGTTGAGGGCCATTTTGGTGGCGGTCCCGGCCTTCAATCGGGTCGACCCAGTCAGAAGTTCCGGCCCCGTCAACAGGCGGATGTCAAGGTCACAGGGCAGGGGAGCTTGCTCGGCGGGAACACAGGCCATGGCAATCGCCAAAGCTCCGAGAGTCTGGGCATAACGAAGTCCGCCGCGGACGTAGGGCGTCGTGCCACCGGCGGCGATCCCAACCAAGCAATCATCGGAGCAGAAACCACGTTCCTCCAGATCCGCCCGACCGGCGTCCTCCAGATCCTCAAGGCCTTCCGAGCTGCGCAACAGAGCGGGGGCGCCACCCGCCAGCACGCCCTGCACCAGCTGCGGATCGCTGCAGAAGGTCGGGGGGCATTCCGCAGCATCGAGAACACCCAGTCGACCCGAGGTGCCGGCCCCGAGATAAAACAGCCTCCCGCCTCTGCGAAGACGGTCGACAATGCCGTCCACCGCGTTGGCAAGAACAGGGGATGCAGCGGAAACGGCCTCCTGAGGCCGTCGATCCTCCTCCACAAAAAGGTTCACCAGCGCGGTCGTATCGAGCTGATCCAGCTTTGAGCTGCGTTCATTGCTCTGCTCGGTCAGCAGATGACCGCGGGA
Source organism: uncultured Synechococcus sp. (assembly GCA_913042965.1). Classification (GTDB taxonomy): domain Bacteria; phylum Cyanobacteriota; class Cyanobacteriia; order PCC-6307; family Cyanobiaceae; genus Parasynechococcus. The sequence continues at coordinate 6,363 of CAJWLE010000090.1, read as the reverse complement.
GTCCGAGGGTTGAAGGGATGGATCGAAACCAGCCATGGATTCAGAGCAGCCCCTCCAGTCGGCGCCGGAGTGCATCGAGTTCCGGGTTATCCCCTGGTTCAGGCGGAGAAGAATCGGAGACCTCCGTCGACTCTGCGGTCTCATCCTCAGAGTCCTTCCAGTTGCTCACATCACGATTGGCCTCTGGAGGAGCCATGAACATGCGCTCTTCATCGGATTCGGGAACGAAACCGGATTCGATGAAACGAGCCTCATAACCGGCTTCACGACAGAAAAACTCCACATCTTCTTTTTCAAGTGATTCCACCGTGGGCACGGGAAAATCCTGAGCTTCGAGAAGCCCTGCATAACGCTCAGCGTCTTCACTGTTCTCGAACAACAGCACCACAGTTCGTCCGGAGATCTCCAGGGAATGGATGCCTTCGCTGTCGGTACCGGCATCGAACAGCAACACGTTGACGCGCATCGGCAGTGGTCCGGAACAATCCGGAGTCTCTCATCGATTCAATTCAAAGCTGATCGGCTTCGGCGGCAAGCTCCTGCAGTCGCCTGTACAACGCACATTCAGCATCACCGAGATCGGCTGGGATCACCACAACGATCTCAACCAGTTGATCGCCGCAGCGTTCATCGGTCTCATCCTGAAGTCCACGACCGCGGAGACGCAGCAGGCGTCCACTGGACGAGCCCGGTGGAACCTGAAGCGTGACCGTTCCATCCAACGTTGGAACATCGACCGCACACCCAAGTGCCGCATCCGGTGGAAACAGCTCCAGGCGGTAGTGAACTCTCAGACCATCAATACGGAGACCCTCCGGCGTCACCACCCGCAGCTGGAGGAAATGGTCGCGCCCCCCTGCAGCAACACCTTCCAGTCGTAAACGCCATCCATCACCAGCCTGAGGAGGGGTCTGAAGCTCGATCACCGTTCCATCGGCAAGGCTCAGTTCCACCGTGGTGCCATGAAGAGCCTGCTCGGGAGTGAGATCAACCACTGATTCGACATCCTCATCCGCGCGCACCGGCGGCGGCGGCGGCGGAGAGGCTACGGGTGGTTCCACCGTCCGGTCGGGCGGGTCCTGGGGCCACGGCTTGGGATCCACCGGCAGACCAAGAACAGCATCGAGATACTCTTCAAATGTCGGAAATCCCGTGGCAAAAGGGTCTGCAGCCACGGAGCCAGCACCATCAACACCCTGCTCCCAGGCGCGGCGACGTCTCGGATCACTCAGGACGGCATAGGCCTCATTAACGAGCTTGAACCGTTCCTCGGCGACAGGGTCATTGCCGTTGAGATCGGGATGCCAGCGCCGTGCCTCACGCCTGAACGCCCGCTTCAACTGGTCGGCGCCGGCGTCAGCCCGAAGCCCCAGAAGCGACCAGTAATCAGGATCAGCGGTAGAAGTCATCGTCCCAGGGATCGGAATCCCGTCGACCCATGCCCCGATCGCGGGGGCCGCGACTGGGGGCAGCCCACGGGTCATCCTCCCAGTCGTCAGCAAACAGCTCGTCCTTGAGGGATCCGAGGGTGCTGCGAATTCCCTGTAGGGGATTGCCATCCACCTGTCGCTCCGCCGACAAACGACGGTTCAAACCAAACAGAGCTTCTTCCAGTCCGCTTACACAGAGATCGAGTTCCTGCAGGTCGTCCTGGGCGAGACAGTCCTGCACATCGCGCATCGCCATTTCCACCGCACGCTGTTGCCTCTCCGCTCCATAGGGACCCAACTCAAGGGCTGCATCGCGTAAACGCCGTTCCGCCTGAGCGACCAGCGTCTGAGCGCGGTTGCTGCGTTCGATCTGGTTGCGTTTGCGGCGGTCTTCATCGGCCCGCGCTTCCGCCTCAGCCAGCAGAGCTGTCACCTCATCTTCATTGAGATTGGATCCGCCCTGAATGGATACCGATTGCTTACGGCCCGTGGTGCGGTCCGTCGCACTGACCTGCAGCAGGCCGTTGGCATCGATATCAAAGGCCACCTGCACTTGAGGAACGCCGCGCGGGGCGGGAGGAATCCCGGAAAGGCGGAACCGTCCCAGGGATTTGTTGTCAGCCGCCATCTGACGCTCCCCTTGCCACACGTGAATTTCAACGGAGGACTGATTGGTCTCTGAGGTGCTGAAAACATCCGACTGACGCACAGGGATGGGGGTGTTCCTGGGAATCAAAACCTTCATCAACCCACCGACAGTCTCCAGACCCAGGGAAAGAGGTGTGACGTCATTCAGAAGCAGATCCCGAAGTTCGCCCGTGAGAATCCCTGCCTGGACCGCGGCACCAATCGCCACCACCTCATCAGGATTGACCGATTGACAGGGATCCAGCGGAACCAGCGTTCGCACCAGCTGCTGCACCATCGGCATGCGTGTTGCTCCGCCCACAAGAACGACATCATCGATGTCATCAGCGGCCCAGCCTGAGTCCCGCAGTGCCGCCTGCACCGGAGTGAGCAGTCGATCGAGCAAATCCGGGCAGAGGCCTTCAAACGTGCTGCGATCCAGGCTGGTTTCAACATGAAGCGGCCCGTTGTCTCCGGTAGCGATGAACGGCAGTGAGATGGGTGTACTCATCACGCCCGACAACTCCTGCTTCGCCTTCTCAGCCGCTTCGGTTAGGCGCTGAAGGGCCTGACGATCACGCCGAAGGTCCACGCCATGCTCTTTTTCAAAAGCATCAGCAAGCCAATCAACGATGCGTTGATCAAAATCATTTCCCCCCAGCTGGGTGTCACCGTTGGTGGCTTTTACATCGAAAACGCCGTTGGCAATTCGCAGCAAAGAGACATCGAAGGTGCCACCACCGAGGTCAAACACCAACGCCCTACGAACCGCACTTCTGTCGAAGCCGTAGGCAAGGGCCGCTGCTGTGGGTTCATTGAGGATCCGCTCAACTGAAATACCGGCGAGACGGCCGGCATCCCTGGTGGCCTGTCGCTGGGCGTCATTGAAGTACGCAGGAACAGTGACCACCGCCGCTTCGACAGGTTCACCCAAATAGGTGCTCGCGTCATCGACCAGTTTGCGGATGATGCTGGCCACAAGTTCCTCGGGTGCATACTCCCGTTCCGTGACCGGGCAGGGCACCCGGACCTGGCCGCGATCGTTGGCACGAACGGTGTATGGAACCGACAGGCTGCTGTCTTCGAGTTCGTCCCAGTCCCGTCCAACAAAGCGTTTGAGGTTGGAGAACGTGTTGCGTGGGCTGAGCACGAGCTGGCGTCGGGCGAGCTGACCGACAACGAGCTCCTGATCCTTGCTGTACCCCACCACTGAAGGTGTTGTGCGGCCGCCTTCAGCATTGGCAATCACATGGGGACGGCCAGCCTCGAGAACTGCCACAACCGAGTTGGTCGTTCCCAGGTCGATTCCAACGATCCGGCCCATACCGACAGCCTTTGAACATCCAAGTTAACGGCCGGTTCCAGAGCGACCAGACCAGTGCACTCAAAGTGGATTGCGGCCTTAAACCAGTCTTAGTGAGATGGGGCAGATCAGTCGATAACTTGAAGGGGTCATGACATCGCGGGAATGGCTCCGGATCAGGACCACCTGTATCGACTTCGAAACCGACCTTTTGCAGAAAAGTTGGTCGACCTTGGTTTCAAAAACATCACCATTGCCCTGGCTTCTGTCGTCGCAGTTGTTCTTTTTGCAATTTTGATCGTTGTCTTCCAGGGCAGTCTGGAAGCAATGGGTCGTTACGGGTTGGAGTTTCTGGTGACTTCCAACTGGAATCCTGTTGATGATGAATACGGTGCCGGCGCTGCCATTTACGGCACGTTGCTCACTTCACTGCTGTCTCTCAGCATCGCGGTGCCGCTGGGGGTGGGAACGGCCATTTTCATCACCGAAAACATCATTCCCAAAAGCATCCGCAATCTGCTCGGTCTGATGGTTGAGCTGCTTGCAGCGATCCCCTCAGTGGTGCTGGGACTGTGGGCCATCTTTGTGATGGAGCCTTTCATTAGGCCAGCTCTCGAGTTCCTGCACACGGCTTTCCATTGGTTGCCGATGTTCAGCACCCCACCGATGGGACCCGGAACAATCCCTGCGGTTTTGATTCTGGTCGTGATGATCCTTCCGATCATCACTGCCATTTCCAGAGACTCCCTCAATCAAGTTCCAGGGAAACTGCGGCAGGCCGCGTATGGCGTGGGAACCACCCGTTGGGGGGCCATCATCAACGTGATTCTTCCGGCAGCGGTCTCAGGCATCGTGGGCGGTGTGATGCTTGCCCTCGGTCGAGCCATGGGCGAAACCATGGCCGTCACGATGATCATCGGCAATTCCAACAATTTCAGCTTTTCACTGCTGGCTCCCGGCAACACCATTGCCGCAATGCTTGCCAATCAGTTCGGCGAAGCGGATGGGTCACAGGTGTCATCGCTCATGTATGCAGCATTCGTGTTGATTGTTCTGACCCTTGGGGTCAATGTGATGGCTCGGTGGTTGGTGAAACGTCTCAGCCTTAAGTACTGACATGTCCTTCACATCCTCTCGACGCACAACGGACGGGCTGCCAGATCTCTCCTACCAACCAAGGGCGGCACGCAATGTCGGCAGTCGTGTCCTCACGGTTGTTGCCGCCCTCTTTTCAGGCATTGCTGTTCTGCCGCTGGTCCTTGTTCTTGGTTATGTATTGATCAAGGGGGGCAGCACCCTCGGCTTCAACTTATTGACCGAACTTCCCCCACCGCCTGGTTTGGAGGGTGGTGGGATTGCCAATGCGATTGTCGGCACACTGGTTGTGACCCTCGTCGCCGCATTGATTGCAATCCCGGTTGGCGTGGGTGGTGGAATTTTTCTAGCTGAATATTCACGCAGTGGGTGGTTCGCACAGTTCATACGCTTTGGCACCAACGTGTTATCGGGAGTGCCATCAATCATCGCGGGTGTATTCATTTACGGCACAATCGTGACGAGCAGGGTGCTCTTCGGAAATGCATACAGCGCCCTGGCAGGAGGAATGGCTCTGGCGATCTTGATGTTGCCAACCGTGATCAAAACCACCGACGAAGGGCTCAAGCTTGTACCCGATGATCTACGCCGCGCTGCACTGGGAATTGGTGCATCCCGTTTTGTGATGATCGCGCGGATTACATTGCCGACAGCTTTTACACCCATTGCAACCGGCGTGGTGCTCTCCATCGCAAGGGCTGCTGGAGAGACTGCACCGCTTATTTTTACAGCTTTATTTTCTCCCTATTGGTCGGACTTGGTCAGTGGGGATGGATTACTTGCACCAATTGCATCCCTCTCGGTTCTTATTTACAACTTCGCGATCATGCCCTATGAATTTCACAACCAGCTCGCATGGTCAGCATCCTTTGTACTCGTGGCAATGATTCTATTCCTCAATTTATTGTCCCGCTGGCTGGGCCGATTCGCATCAAGATGATCAACAGTCATCAACACCATTCAGCTTGCAATCTCCTCACCAGTAACTGTTCTCAGCCATGACTCTTTCCACCAGCCAAACCGAGGAGATCGAGCTGTCCAGCGAGCCCGTACTTTCGCTGCAGAACGCGACCATCAGCTATGGATCCAACGAAGCCGTCAAGAACGTGTTCTGCGATATTCCAAAAGGGAAAGTAACGGCTTTCATCGGACCATCAGGCTGTGGCAAGTCAACGGTTTTGCGGGCGCTGAACCGGATGAACGACTTAATTGAAGGCTGCTCGCTCAAAGGCCGCGTCTTGTTTGACGGGGTTGATCTCTACGGACCCAATGTTGATCCCGTAGAGGTCCGTCGTCGCATCGGAATGGTGTTTCAACAACCCAATCCATTCCCTAAAAGTATTTATGAAAACATCGCGTTCGGCGCCAGGATCAATGGCTACACCGGAGAGATGGATGAATTGGTGGAGCGATCTCTTCGCCAGGCAGCTGTATGGGACGAGTGCAAAGACAAACTGAACGAAAGTGGATATTCCCTATCCGGTGGTCAACAGCAGCGCCTCTGCATTGCAAGAACGATTGCCATCCAGCCGGAAGTCATTCTCATGGATGAACCATGTTCTGCTCTGGATCCGATCTCGACCCTGAAGATCGAGGAAACGATGCACGAACTCAAAAAAAGCTTCACGATTGTGATCGTTACTCATAACATGCAGCAGGCAGTCAGAGTCAGTGATATGACCGCCTTTTTCAATGCTGAGTCAGTGGAAGGGGGAACCGGAAAAGTGGGTTACCTGGTCGAATTTAATGAGACTGAAAAGATCTTCAATTCCCCGCAGCAACAAGTGACGCAAGATTATGTGTCTGGTCGATTCGGTTGAACCGGGTCTGAATGAATCAGATCATCTATCAACGCGAAAACATCTATTCGCACATTATTTCAAGCCACCACAAATTGAAAATCGACAA
>CAJWLE010000089.1:0-7472 GCA_913042965.1 uncultured Synechococcus sp. | reverse complement strand
TCGGCGAGGTGCCTTCCTGATCCCACTCGATCAGCTGGAGCTGCTCGAAACAGCACCCGACTGACGGCGTTCCCAGACAGATTCAAGACGCTTGAGCGTTGATGCGGGCCCACAGAGACTCAGGCGAGGTTGATTCAGCCAGCGTCCAGCGGCATCGAGAAGCTGCCTCGACGTCAGTGTTTCCAGGCGGCTAAGGCAGCGTTGGTCGTGGTCATCGGGGAGTCCAAGGCCGTGCAACTGGGCACTGCGTTCAGCCCTCTGGGACGCTGTTTGAGAGGCATGGGCCATCTGGCCGCGGTACTTCGCACGCGCCAGATCAAGCTCAGCTGCTGTGAGTTCCCTTTCGGACAGCTCACACCAGCTGTCCAGCAACAACGTAAGGGCCAGTTCAGCTCGCTCTGCACTGCTGGATGCATGCAACAGGAAAGGTGCTGCCCCCGCTCTGGCCGGGAGGTAGGCCCCAACGTCATAGGCGACCCCATGTTCCTCCCTCAGTCGCTGGAACAGCAGGCTGGACATTCCAGAACCAAGATGGCTCTGCAGCAGCCTCAGGGCGAGATCATCGACATGGCGGTGGGAGCAGCAGGCCTGGCCAAGCGTCAGCACGACCTGTTCGGTGTCCATGGCAGTTGTCACGATGGTGGAATCCTTCTGCGGGCACCAATCAAGGAGTGGCTCCGGAGGCTGTTCCGTCGATTGCGTGGCAGGCCAGCGTTCGAAACCATTGAGTTGTTTCAGATCGCCATTGAGCTCATCCGGCCAGCAACCGGCCAGCACAAGCACGGCTGGCCCCCTCGGCAGTCGATTCGAGAGCTCCCTCAGTCGTTCAGGCGACAGGTCCTCCAGATCGGTCGGAACACCCAGGGGGTCATGGCCATATCCGCTGGTCCCGTAAACCAGCTTGCGCCAGCTGTCGATGCCGATCTGAAAGGGATCTTCCCGCTGCCTCTGCAGCGCCTGCAGGCTCAGGGATCGCTCCAGTTCCAGCTGATCGGGAGGCAGCTGCGGTTCGGTGATCATCCATCCAAGCAATGGAAGGAGGTCATCCACATCCTCCACCGTGCAACGGAGGCTCACCAACAGACCATCTTCGTGGGCATCGCTGCGCAACCCTGCCCCGCGCCCTTCAACCCGGTCCGCCAGCTGCAACGGGTCCAGTGGTCCGCATCCTCGGCTCAGACATGCGGCCAAAAGTTGATGGCTGCCCCGCTCTCCGGGAGCGTCGCAAGCACTTCCCCAGGGAAGGAGCAATTTGGCTGCCATCACCCCAGGTGTCCTCACCGGGATCCGTTTCAACACGGGCAGGGGCATCAGTGGCGGCTCCCAGGGGTGGCAATCAGCGTGCAGGCTCGATCGGGATGCAAGTGCTGCATCAGTTCAGCCTGAAGCCGTTCGGATGACCAGTTCTGCAGATGGGTTAAGGGATGAAGGAGGTTCTGCTCGCGTCCCCAAAGACGATGGGATGCAGCCATGGACGCCACCTGTGCGCTCGACTCCAGGGAGTACCGCAAACCCTTGCCGACCAATTGTCTCCCGCGTTCGAGCTCCATGGGTGTGAACAGCTCAGCGGTGGTGAGCTGTTCCTGAATGCAGGTTTCCACTGCTTCAAGTTGGGTTGGATTGCAACTGATCTCAAGCATGATCAGGCTGCCCCGCTCGAGACTGGTGAGGTCCATATCCACTGTTTCGGCGATCTGCAGTTCTTCGCGCAGGCTGGCCACCAGACGGCTGCGTCGCCCTTCCCCAAGCAGAGTGGTCGCCAGGTCAGCCCCGACCACCCAGCACTGATCTGCGGCTGCAGCTCCGCTCCAGACCATCAACAGTCGCGCTGATTCCAGCCGATCCACCTGGATGTGGTGACGTCCAGGGCAGAGCTCCAGGACCGAGTGTGATGAACGGGCCGTTGCCGCCGGCAACGCCGCCAGAGGGGACGACTCGATGCTCTGTTTGAGACCGTCCACACCGCAGCCGCTCACGGCAAGACAGCAGTCGGAGCCTCGGTAACGCTGCTGGTGGAACCGGCGCATCGACGCGGGCGTCATCGCCCTCAGGCTTTCAGGCCGTCCAAGGATGGGGCGGCCATAGGCATGTTGGGGACAGGCACGGCTCAATGTTTGCTGCAGAACCTGCTCGTCGGGCTGATCTTCGTACTGAGCGATCTCTTCGAGCACCACGTCGCGCTCGAGATCGAACGTCTTCTCCGCCAAAGAAGGATTCAGAACAAGATCAAGAAGCAGCTCGAGAGCCACAGAGGCCTGATCCGGAGGGATCAGCACGTGGAAGTGAACATCATCAAAACCCGTTGCAGCGTTGCTGCTGCCCCCAAGGGCTTCAATGGCTCTGTCGAATTCACCGGCGCCAAGACGCTCGCTGCCCTTGAACACCATGTGTTCCAGAAAGTGAGCCATTCCCTCCTCCCCCGGGGCTTCAGAGGCGCTTCCAGCACGGCACCAGAGATCCAGGCACATCAGCGGTGCATCTGGCATTTCCGCCGCAACACAATGCACGCCATTCGCCAGCGTCCAATGGGTCAGCTCAGGGCTGGTGAAGGAGGAGATCAGAACTGCGTGGCAAAGTTCCATTCTGTGCCCTCCTCCTGAATGCCTCCCCGGCAGTCCGACCCTCCACAGGCGGTACCTCCTCTTGTGACGGCTTTGAACGGTGTGATCCGTTCAGCCTGGGAAGGATTGCCGGGATTAGAACCTCTTCCGGTCAACACCGGGCTGGATCGCATCGAGGGTGTTCTGGATGGTGAGGGGCTGTTGATCAGCAACGAGTTGCTCCGTTGCCGTGGAGTTCGCAAGATTCATCTTGAGCTCGCCCGGTTGGGGCGTGGTCTGCAGATCCTGCACTGCGTTTGGTTCCCCGATCCCTGTTTCGATCTGCCGATTTTCGGAGCAGACATTGTTGCCGGACCAGCCGGCGTGTCGGCAGCCATTGTCGACCTGTCTCCGGTCTCCGATGCCTTGCCTGAAACGATTGATCGGGCCCTGTCGGCGCTACCGCGTCCCCCCTTCCGCCAATCCCGCGATCTGCCTGGCTGGGGAACCATTTTTTCACCTCATGTGTGCTTCATCCGTCCGGATGGACCGGATGAAGAGGAGCTTTTTCAACAGCATGTCTCCAACGTTCTTGCGGTGCTCCACCAGGCAGTACGCGAGGCCAGCTGCGAAGCGGTGGATGCTGCTTCTACGATCGACCGATATGAGGGTCAGCTGAACTATTGCCTCCAGCAGAAGCGCAACGACAAAACCCGACGGGTGCTGGAGAAGGCTTTCGATGCGGACTGGGCCGATCGTTACATCGAATGTCTTCTGTTCGACAACCCTCCTCGGCCGGAGTGATTTCGATGCCATCACGCGCAATTCTGATTTTCGGAGTCGCGATTGCAGCTGTCGCTTGCAGCCCCCGACCAGCGGAGACACCACCAGAACCAGCCCCCAGCGAAACCGTTTCAAAGGCCTTTGAAGCTGTCGCTGCTCTTGGGCAGCTGGAGCCAGAAGGAGATGTTCGAAGATTGGATGGTCCCAGCGCCAGCAGGGCCCTGTCCCCGCGTATTTCTGAGCTGCTGGTGGACGAAGGAGACATGGTGACCCGTGGGCAAGTACTGGCTCGTTTCGACAACCGTGCAGGCCTGCAGGCTGATCTGGATGAATTGGATGCGGAAATCGCCAGCCTGATGGAGGAGATCACCATGCAGGAGCTGGAAGTGTCCCGATACGGCAAAGCTGCCCAATGGGGAGCTGCGTCGCTGGTGCTCCTTGAGGAAAAGCAGAATGAACTGATTCGCCTTGAAGGTCGCCAGGACCAAGCCAAGGCACGTCGACGCGGTCTGAAAGCTGATTTCGACCGAAGTGAATTGATTGCTCCTCTGGATGGCTTGGTGCTTGAGGTGCACGCACGGGAAGGCGAAAAGCCCGGTGCTGAAGGGGTTCTCGATCTTGGAGCCAGCCAACGGATGCAGGCCCGAATCGAGGTCTACGAATCCGATATCGCCAGAATTGCCCTCGACCAATCGGTGAAACTGAGCAGCGAGAACGGCGGCTTCAGCGGTCACTTAAAGGGCCGTGTGATCCAGATCAGTCCCCAGGTTCAGCAGCGCGAAGTGTTGTCAACAGATCCCACCGGTGATGCCGACGCGCGCGTAGTGGAGGTCCTGGTGGCACTGGACGATGACGATGCCCGTCGCGTACTCCGGCTGGCTGGGTTGAAGGTGATCGCCCGATTCAAACCATGAGAAACCTTTGGCAGGGGCGACGAATTCCTCTGTCCTGGTTGTTGCTGTCACGCCAGCCTGTCCGTCTGCTGGTGGCCCTGGCTGGCATCAGTTTCGCCGGGATCCTGATGTTCATGCAACTGGGTTTCAGGGACGGCCTTTTTGATGCCAGCGTCACGGTGCACCGGTTGTTTGATGCCGATCTGGTGTTGATCAGTCCCCGTTCCGCCAGTTCGATTCGGATGGCGGGTTTTCCACGCAGACGTCTGGTACAGACCCTTGCTGACCCGGCCGTTGAGGGCGTGAGTCCCGTTCACTGGGGCCTGATGTTGTGGAGAAACCCGGAGACTCGTCTTAACCGCGCGATTCTCGCGTTGGGATTCAATCCAGACGATCCTTTTTTTGTTGATCCCAGCCTTTCGCAGAAGACGGAAGCACTGAAACAAAAAGGTCGGATCCTCTTCGATCAGTTGTCTCGCCCCGAGTTCGGCCCCATCGCCGATTGGTATCGCGAAGGACGAACCGTTGAAACCGAGATCGCAGGCAACAGAATTCGTGTTGAAGGGCTGGTGAGCCTCGGCACCAGCTTTGGAGCTGACGGCAATCTGCTCACCAGCACGGAAACCTTTCTGGACCTGGCACCCCAGAAACCGCCTGGATCGATCGAAGTGGGTTTGATCCGATTGCGCCCTGGCTCGGATCCGCAGCAGGTGGTGGAAAGGCTTCAGTCGCGACTCCCCGACGATGTGAAAGTTCTCACCAAGCAGGGGTTTATTGACTTCGAAAAAAATTACTGGAAAAGCGGCACCTCAATCGGCTTCATTTTCACCCTCGGAGCCGCTATGGGCTTCGTCGTGGGATGTGTGATCGTTTATCAGGTGCTGTACACAGACGTCAGCGACCATCTCCCGGAGTACGCCACGTTGATGGCGATGGGCCACCGCCTCAGCCATCTGTTGGGCGTCGTGGTGCGAGAGGGTTTTTATCTGGCCGTCATGGGATACGTCCCCGCTTATCTGGCTGGTCAGGGGCTCTACTGGTTCGTGCGTGATGCCACGAGTCTCCCCGTTGGGATGAATGCGTCCAGGGCTCTCACTGTCGGCGGAATGATTCTGGTGATGTGCATGCTTTCGGCGCTTCTGGCGATGCGACGACTTGTGGATGCGGATCCGGCGGAGATCTTCTGATGCCAGCCGTTGAAATCCAGTCTCTGAGCCACGCATTTGGCCAAGGAGAAATGCTCCGAACGGTGCTTCAGAACATCAGCCTCAAGATTGAGCCTGGAGAAGTGGTGCTTCTAACCGGGCCTTCAGGATGCGGAAAAACAACTCTGCTGACCCTTATCGGTGCATTGCGAACGGTTCAGCAGGGCACGGTGAATGTTCTGGGAGAACGACTTGATGGTGCAGGGCGTCGTCGTAGGCAGCAGGTTCGTCGCCGGATCGGGATGATCTTCCAGGGCCATAACCTCTTGCGCTGCCTCACCGCTGAGCAAAACGTTCAGATGGGTTCCGATCTGCTGCCCGATCTGGGTTATCGGGCCCGTCGGGATGAAGCTCGCCACTGGCTCCGATCCGTTGGACTCGAAGACCAGATGGGCAAACTGCCCCACGACCTTTCCGGTGGCCAGAAGCAACGGGTCGCTATCGCCAGGGCACTTGCCGCCCATCCACGGTTGCTGCTGGCGGATGAGCCGACGGCAGCCTTGGACGGTGCCACAGGCCGAGAGGTTGTGGAGCTATTGCGACGGTTGGCCCGCGAACAGGACTGTGCCGTGCTGATCGTGACGCACGATCCCCGGATCCTCGATGTGGCCGATCGGATCCTGCGGATGGAGGACGGATCTCTGTTGCCACCTGATTGAGTAGAATCGAATTACTCAAAAAAGACCAACACCGAATGGCCAAGCGCAGAAACCTGAAGAAAGAAAAGCAGGAACGCAACCGCGCCTACGCCCGTAAGTTCAAAAAGCGCAAGATGCGCAATGACGGCCGTGGCGAAGGGGCTGGCAACGGTGTCACAGGCACAGCCAACAATGGTGGCGCTGCCGACTGATCATCTGGTCTGTGAGTCGAGTTTTGGAGGGGGCCTTGCCCCCTTTTTGTTGGCCGTAATCTGAGATCTTCTGCTGTGCCGGTTGCCGCGATGTTCGTCAGCGTCGTTATTCCGACCTACAACCGCCGGCCAATTCTTGAGAAGTGTCTGTTGGCCTTGGAGCAGCAGCAGACGAGCGGCACACCGGTTGAGCGCTACGAGGTGGTCGTGGTGGACGACGGCTCCACCGATGGAACACCCACCTGGCTGCGTCAGAACACGGAACGGTTTGCCCATGTGCGGCTGATTGAGCAGGTTCACGGCGGTCCTGCCGAAGGTCGCAACCGTGGTGTTGAGCATGCCCGGGGAGATGTCATCGTTTTCATCGACAGTGACCTTGTTGTCACCCCCGTGTTTCTTGCGAAGCATGCCGAAGCGCTCCAGCAGAGTTGGAGTCGCACGGGTGACCGGCTCTGCTTCACCTACGGCGCTGTCATCAACACCGCCAACTTTGAAGAGCCAACCAAGGAGCGGCACAAACTTCGCGATCTCTCCTGGGCCTATTTCGCCACAGGCAATGTGGCAATCGATCGCAGCATTCTTCAGCGATCCGGTTTGTTCGACACAGGCTTCCGCCTGTACGGCTGGGAAGATCTGGAGTTGGGCGAACGGCTGCGGCGAATGAAGGTGCGTCTGATCAAGTGCCCAGATGCGGTGGGCTACCACTGGCATCCGGCACTCAGCCTCGATCAGATTCCCCGGCTGATCGAGGTGGAAGGCGAGCGGGCTCGGATGGGGCTGCTCTTCTACCGCAAGCACCCCACCAGGAGAGTGCGTTTCATCATTCAATTCACCTGGTTGCACCGGATTCTCTGGGAGTTGCTCACACTGGGTGGGCTGATTAACGAACAAACACTGCTGCCGTTGTTGCGTTGGTTGATTCGTCGCGGTTATTCCGGCACGGCCATGGAACTTCTGCGCTTGCCCCTGAATCGCATCGGTGTGCGTGCAATGTTCCGAGAAGCACGCCGGGATGGCTTGCACTGCCCGGCGTTTTGATAACTTCAACGAGTTCTTTCACACCGCACACCTGCCCGTTTCGGGTGCATGTGAATCCGGCGTTCGCCTTCTGGCATCGCCGAATTTCATCCCTGGCAGGTGGAGGCGAACCCGAAACCTCAAGTCATGGCTGTTGTCACTCTCTCCGAAATGATGGAGGCAG
>CAJWLE010000088.1:0-7685 GCA_913042965.1 uncultured Synechococcus sp. | reverse complement strand
GAATAGAAAGACAGGCTTGTTGAGAGCGATCGCAACACCCAGTTCCACCATCACTCCTTCATCGGGAGGTGTTCCATTGACGATGGCGAAGAAGGCGTCGGCATCACGCACATCCTGAAGATCGCGTTGAGCAACGCGGTAGGCCCAACCCGACTCCGCCAGGTCCACCTGACCATTGCGAGCGAACGGCTCCCACACCTCCAACCCGAGCGATTCCAGAGCCTTGACGAACTCCGGCAGCAGCAGCCGCTTCCACTGGGCTGAAAAGCCATAGGGAGAAGCGAGATAAATCGTTCGGTGGTTCATCGAAGCCCCTGACGTGAGTTCTGATAGGAGAGCTCATCGGCCATGGCCTGCGACCGATTCTCCCAGGGGAACAAAAGCCATTCCGAATGCTCCGTGACCACTGCTGCCTGCCACCACAACGGCGGGCACTTGCTGACCCAAACAGCGAATCGGGCATTGGGGCAGCGAGCATGCAAAGCCTGAAGCGTCCGGCCTGTCTCATAGACATCGTCCACGATCAGAGCATCAGGTACTGGGTCGGACAGCAGCGGCTGTTGCAAGGCATGGCTGAGTGCCACCGCCAAGCAGAGACCACCCCTGGGTACCCCATAGATGCCTGTCATCGGAATCGTGGCGTACCGCTCCGCCAGCACGGCAACAGCCTGATCAAACTGCGTCCAGCTGAGCTCCTTCATGGCCGGGAGAATGGCATGCGATGCATCTCGACACAGCATGCCCAGCGACATCCCTGCTCAGGAACAAACACGCAAATGGTTCCGCAGCCACTTGCTCAACCGAGAAGTGGAGCTGCAGGAGCTCTATGACCTTCCGCAGGCAGAACTCGATCTGCTGATGGCAGAAACAGCAGAAATCCGTTCCGACCCTGAAAACAAGGGTCGCAGCCACGGACGCTGGTGTACAGCCGGGTACGTCCTTGAGCTGGCCCGCATCATCGACGCCCGTCGGGACTGAACCATTCAGTGGATCTTGTCCTGAGCGGCGGCAGCTGGATCGAGCATTCCCATGAGACGCAGCCACTCCTCGGATTCGAGCAACCCCTGTTCCCGAAGTCGGTTCAGCACCTGAGGATCCACCGGCAGACGGGTCAAGTCCATGACCGAACGACAGGCCCGCAACGACTCCACAAGAATCGTCTGAGTGGCCAGCTCAGGGGTAAGCCCAGGAAACCGGCTTTGCATCTCGTCAATCATCCGAGAGGCTGCGTCCTTATCCATCCGTCGCGAGAATTGATGGGATCGTCTGAACGCTATCGGCAAATAAAGGGTTTAACAGCAGAACAATGCCAAGGCTGTACATGCTCCAGGAGTTGCTTTCTAGATAAAGAACGCGATGCTTCAGATAATTCATCATCAAGAGCGCGATGTTCATCACTGTTTTTGGACAGAAAGGTGGTGTCGCCAAAACATGCAGCAGCGTGCATATCGCGGCGGGCTGGAGCCAAAAGCAAAAAAGGGTGATCCTTGTTGATGCAGACCGCAATCGCTCGGCAACGGCTTACGGCGCGAGAGGACTGTTGCCATGCCCCGTCGTGCCGATTGAAGCCGCAGCAAAAGCAACGCGGGCGGCAGAGATCGTCGTGACCGATGGACAGGCCAGTAGCAACGATGAGGAGTTGAAAAATCTGGTTGAAGGGTCCGACTTCATTCTTCTCCCGACCACCACACAAAGCCGCTCCATTGAGTTAACCGTTGAGATGTCGCAGATGCTGAATCAATACCAAATTCCTTATGCAGCACTGCTTGTCAAAGTTGATGCACGCAAGGAAGCCAGTGCAGAACAGGCCACTGAATTGCTTGAAGGCTTCGACATCACGGTTCTGAAAGCCCGCATCCCGCTACTGAGCGCTTTCGAGCAGGCCGAAACCGAAGGGGTCACGGTTGATCGGGCCATCGACAAACGGGGTCGTGCCAATCCACGCCGCATGACGGGTTGGTTGGCGTACTGCGATGCAAGCCAGGAAATCGAAGATCTTGTGAATGACCATCGGGAACAAAACCCGGTTGAATCCCCGATTGGCTGGGATTTCACGCCGCTGGAACATCGCCTCGCAGCGTGACTGGCAGAACCTCAGCTCAGCGATAGTTCTCAAACTGGAGCGGAACATCCAGATCATCCTCTTTGCTCTTCACGAGCTGAATGGCCGCCTGCAGATCATCCTTGTTCTTTCCAGTGATGCGAACACTTTCCCCCTGAATCGCCACAGTCACCTTTTTGAGCTCATCACGCACAAACTTGCTGAGCTTCTTGGCGATCTCCTGGCTGAGACCCTTGCGAAGCTTCACCACCTGCTTCACCCGGTTTCCACCAACGGTTTCAGGAGTCTGGAAATCAAAGATTTTCAGAGAGAGGTTGCGCTTTGTGGCCTTTGTTCGCAGAACATCCTCCACCGCCTGAAGGGTCATGTCACTGGCCGTGGTGATGACGAGCTCAGTTTCCTCCAGTTCAATTTCGGTGTTCGAATCCTTGAGGTCATAACGGTTCCCCACATCCCGCCGCACCTGGTCGAGAGTATTGACCAGCTCTTGCCGGTCGAAATCGGACACAACATCAAATGAGTAGGTGCTTGCCATGACTCGCGTTCCTTCAGGGCTTCAGCTTAGAAAGGCGCCGATCAGGGAGCTTTTCGATGTCGCTGCTGCAGATGTTCACCGCCACGCCTGCGGCACCGTTTGCCTGGTCCCTCGTGCTGTCAGGCGGAAGTGTGGTGGCGAGCATCCTGCCGCTCGGTGCAGCACGTTCGGCAGCCAACTTCGAAATGAAAGACATGGCAGCGCCCCGGGCCATGTTCGATCGGTACCCAGCCTGGGGTAAGCGCGCCAGCTGGGCTCACCAGAACAGCTTCGAAGCATTCACCCTGCACGCTCCGGCTGCTCTGCTGGCCCTGATGGCCGTAATTCAGGGAGCCTCACTCCCGATAACAGCTGTGATTGCCGCTTTCGCGCAACCTGCCCTTCGCTTGGCTTACATCGCTGCCTATGTCGGCAACGTGCCACCTGCGCGCGGCCTCTGCTGGGCCAGCGGTCTGGTCTGCACAGGCATTCTCTACAGCGAAGGGCTCAAAGCACTGATCAGCAGCTGATGGTCAGTCGAAGTAGAGCAGACTCACCACCTTTCCCATATCTTCCGCGGTGCGGCAGCTGGCCAGCAATGTTTCACTGTCATGAAATGCCAGACAAATCAGCTGATCACAACGGCTGATGATCTCCTGATTGCAGAGACTGCTGGCCATGGGCAAGGGCAGATCATCCTGCTCCGGCTTTTCCACCAGATGCAAGACCTGATCGAGAAGGTCGCGAATTTCCGGAGGCTGACGATCGAGGCTCTGAGGGAGCAGAACAGTGAGCTGAGCAGAGTTGACCTCGAGGCAACCGCGGATCACAGCCGCGTTAACGCCCTGTGACCCTGAGGTGATTAAGGCATGGCCTTCCTGGGCCAGGGACCGAGCCACAAGCTCAACCAGATGAATGGCAACAATCGGGACATGCCGACTGCCAAGAATCGCGATCCTCCGCTTGCCCTTGTCCTGCAGGAGTGCGAGTTCTTGGGCCAGGGTGTCGACCCGATCAAGGGACGGAAGATCCAGTGACTGACCCAAGGAAAACCCGCGGCCGGACTTGAACGGACGCTAGCAATGATCAGCCTGTATGAACCTGCAGGTTGAGAGCCTGGAACAGACGATCGAGATCGCAGTGCTCTTCCACAAGACGGAAGGCGTATGTGGCCTTGACCGCCTCATGCAGACGCACATGCCCGAAAGCCTGCTCAATGACTCCAACGGTCGCGAGGGTGTCGTGCTCCACCTTCAACAGCGGAACATCGAGTTCCTCTGCTCGACTGATGAGTTGCGGCAAGGGTTCCCCGGCACCGGTGAGGATCAAGCACTGCGTGGACGCCTCCAGAGCAGCGAACTGAATATCGGTTCGGTCAGCCCCGGTCACCACTGCCATGTTGCGACGGCGCCGGAAGAATTCCATGGCCGAATTCACATTCATGGCACCGATGCTGAGCGTCTCCACCAACAATTCCTGGCGCTCGGCGCAACAGATCACCCTCGCTTCGAGACGGCGCACCAACTCTCCAACAGTGACGCTGCGCAGCAGTGGTGACCGCGGCATCACGCCGAACACCGGCAGTCCGAGGTTCTCCAGCGCAGGCACCACCTGGCGCTCCAGGCTTTCCACCTCATCGGGGGTGACGGCATTGAGCACAATCCCCACCAAGCGATCAGCGAGCATCTGCTTGGCAGCCAACAGAGCGTCGACACTGCAACTGTCCTGCCACAGGTGCACAAGCACCACCGACGCATCCAGCTCCTCGGACAACTGGGGCAGGCTGAGGCCGTAAAGAAGGCCTTCCTGGAGACTCCCGGCACACTCCAGCAACGTGAGTGAATCGTCTGAGTCGATCTGACTGCGCATCAAGTCCATGCCGGACCCCGCCGTCAGATCCCCCTGGCCCAATCGCTGGGTGGCTGTGGTGTGAGACAGCAGATGCAATGAAGGCAGCAACTGATCCGGACTCAGCCCCAATGTGTCGCCGACAAAACGAACGTCATCGTCGATCAGCGGCTGGGGCAACGGGCCTTTGTTGGGATCCCAGTCGAGGCTGGTGGCAAGAGGCTTGCCAAAACGGATCGACTGGCCCGCCTTGCTGAGCTGTTGAGCGATCCCAAGCACCAGGGCCGATTTGCCGCTGAAGGGCTCACAGGATCCGATCAGCAGGGTCGTTCCCATCAGCCGCAGACACGTTGGTTTGACTTGAGAATCTAGGCGCTGTCGTCGTCTTGCTCGGTGCCCACCAGCAACCACTGCCAGAACGCATCCGGAAGGTCACTGTCCATGCCGTCCTGAATCTCCACCTGCATGAACCAACGCACGAGCTGATGGGTCACCAGCTCAAAGCTGTAATTCAGCGATGGATGGGAGGGGAACTTCAAACAGCAGGAGATGGTCTCCAGAGGAGCCTGTCCGCCGGACCAGCTCAGCCGATAGGCATGCCCCGGCGCCCCCTCAACCGGGCGCAGACCATCAAACGACTGAGACTGCAGGATCGTTAGAGCCGCGCTCAGATCCTCCTCACCGCTGAGTCCGCCGCAATACGGCGCGTACAACGCCAGAAGAGCAGGCTGAGACACCTCGTCAACCTCTCACCAGGATTCCGTTCCAAGGATGCCCCAAGCAGATGGAATGCCCCAGCCCCCCAAGGGGATGTCCAAGTGGAATGGACTTCGTGTCGGCATCACCGGCGTGCGAGGAAGCCTCGGTCAGGCCATGGCACGGCGTTTCCAGGAGGCTGGAGCAGAGGTCACCGGATTGACCCACGGCACCCCACCGAGCCATCCGGAGGGGCCGATCAAGGACTGGGTGAACTGGAGCTGCGGACAGGAGCAACAGCTGAAACCTTCGCTCTGCAACTTGAACATCCTGGTGTTGAACCACGGAATCAACCCTCAGGGCGATCAGAGCATCGACGCCTTAGACAGAGCTCTTGAGGTCAATGCCCTCAGCACCTGGAGGCTGCTTCAGATCTGTGAGCAGCTCGCCAAGAACGGGACAGGGCCTCGTGAGGTGTGGATCAACACATCGGAAGCAGAGATCCAGCCTGCGGTCAGTCCTGGCTACGAAGTCAGCAAACGGCTGATCGGCCAGCTGGTGAGCATCCGCGGAGCCGTTCGTAGCGAGCGGGAACGATCACAGCTCACGTTGAGAAAACTCGTGCTGGGCCCGTTTCGGTCGACGCTCAATCCAATCGGAATCATGAACGCTGACTTTGTCGCCGGTCAGATCTTGTTTCAAGCCGGACTGGGGGCACGGCTGATCGTTGTGACACCCAATCCGCTCACCTTTGTCTTGATGCCCCTGAGTGAACTGGGACGCCGGCTTTACAGCCGAGGACTCAATCGCCGCGATCCGTAAGGATTTCGCAGCCATCGCTTGTCACCAGAACTGTGTGCTCCCACTGAGCCGAGAGCGACCCATCGCGGGTCACCACCGTCCAACGATCTTTCAGCGTTCTGCAGGCCTTGCTGCCGGCATTGAGGATGGGTTCGATCGCCAGGGTCATTCCAGGTCGCAAGGTGACATTGGGCAGCTCATCGGTGCGGAAGTTGAACACCGAAGGCTCTTCGTGCAAGTTTCGGCCAACACCATGGCCCGTGTAGTCCTCAACAACGCTGAAACCATTGGCGCGGACGTGATCTTCCACCGCACCGGCGATGTCCAGCAAGGTGTTGCCGGCTTTGACCTTTGACAGTCCCGCCATCAGCGATTCCTGTGCGACACGACTGAGGGTCTGTGATTCAGCCGACGCATCACCCACACAAATGGTGATGCAGCTGTCGCCGTGATAGCCATCGAAGTAAGCCCCCGTGTCCACCTTCAGCAGGTCGCCGTTGTGAATGACCCTTTTCGAATTGGGAATGCCGTGAACAACCTCGTTGTTGATGCTGGCGCAGATGCTGGCCGGGAAACCGTGATAACCCTTGAAACTTGGGGTTGCCCCCATGTCGCGAATACGTTGCTCCGCGAAGGCATCAAGATCACCGGTGGTTTGTCCCGGCTCAACCTTCTGCATGACCTCGCGAAGCACCGTGGCAACAATGCGGCTGGCCTCGCGCATGATTTTGATTTCACGCGTCGACTTGATCTCGATGCCACGACGTTTCTGAATCCTGGGGCCCGTCGAAGTGGCACGCGGAGCCTGGGTGTTCGACAGCAAATCAGCGAAAAGATTCATCAACCACCAGCCATATCCGTCACGCTATCAATAGTTATGTGATCTAGGACGGTGACCAGCCCGCTTGTGCGAGCCCGCGAACTGCATCGAACCCTGGCCCCTTGGGTCCTGCTGCCGCTGCTGGTCACCATGACATCGGGGGTGGCTTACAGGCTGGCGCGGGACTGGTTCGGCTGCACAAGAGATCAGGTGCATTGGTTGATGATGCTGCACGAAGGCGAGTGGCTGGGAGAGACCCTGGAACCCCTGGTTGTGCTGCTGAACGCTCTGGGACTCCTGTGGATGCTGATCACGGGGGCAATGATTCTGATGGATCGTTGGCGTCGGAAGGTAAGCTGATTGTTTGGCGATACAACGCGGAGCTGGGATGGCAGCCGACCCCAAGGACACCACGGTGACCGAAGAGAGCAACGAAACAGCCACCGCGGCTGTTGCAACCAAGGCTGATGCAGCTCCGGCAAAAAAGCTGAGCGCCGAGCAGCTGATCACTGCATTCGAGCAGGAGCAGCAGAAGAGCGATCTTCCAGACATCTTTGTGGGCGACACCGTTCGAGTCGGTGTGCGCATCAGCGAAGGCAACAAAGAACGCGTGCAGCCCTATGAGGGTGTGGTGATTTCAAAACGCCACGGGGGCCTGAACCAAACCATCACCGTTCGGAGGATCTTCCAAGGGATCGGTGTCGAGAGGGTTTTCATGGTCCACAGCCCTCAAGTGGCTTCCATCAAGGTGGAACGGCGCGGTAAAGTACGTCGGGCGAAGCTTTTTTATCTGCGAGAACGAGTGGGCAAGGCCACTCGCGTCAAGCAGCGCTTCGATCGCTGAGGTTTCGGCCTCGTTCAATCAAGACACCAACACTTTTTGTTGGTCGGGGGTTCATCGCCTTGCGCCGTTAGTTCAGTTGGTAGAACGCAGGTCTCCAAAA
>CAJWLE010000087.1:0-7691 GCA_913042965.1 uncultured Synechococcus sp. | reverse complement strand
CTCCTGCCACCCTGAGTCGATGCGCGGAAGATGACGACGTCTGCCCCCTATTACGGCGATAGCTCCGTAATGCGGACCCCGCCCCCCGACCTTCCTTCGCTCCTGCTTAAAGAGCGAATTGTCTACCTCGGATTGCCTCTTTTTTCCGATGACGACGCCAAGCGTCAGATGGGCATCGACGTGACTGAGCTGATCATTGCTCAGCTGCTTTATCTGGAATTCGACAACCCAGAGAAGCCGATTTACTTCTACATCAACTCCACCGGCACGAGCTGGTACTCGGGTGAAGCGATCGGCTTCGAGACCGAAGCCTTCGCCATCTGTGACACCCTCCGCTACGTGAAGCCCCCGGTGCACACCATCTGTATCGGCCAGGCCATGGGTACAGCCGCTGTGATCCTTTCCGCAGGCACGAAAGGTCAGCGAGCCGCTCTCCCCAACTCTTCCATCGTTCTGCACCAGCCCCGCAGCGGTGCCCGCGGCCAGGCGACGGACATACAAATCCGGGCCAAAGAAGTGCTTCACAACAAGCAAGCGATGCTTGAAATCCTTTCCACCAACACAGGACGGTCTGTGGAAGAGCTGAGCAACGACTCCGACCGGATGAGCTACTTGACTCCACAGCAAGCCGTTGAGTACGGACTCATCGACCGTGTGCTCAGCAGCCGCAAAGAACTGCCTGGCAATACCTCCGTCTGACCAGCGGCGTCTGATCCGCCCCTCCTGCACTTTTCTTCTCAACGTCCTGAACCATGCCGATCGGTACTCCCAGCGTTCCCTACCGCCTCCCCGGCAGCCAGATGGAGCGCTGGGTCGATATCTACACCCGGTTAGGGGTAGAGCGGATCCTGTTTCTCGGCTCCGAAGTCAATGACGGCATCGCCAACAGTCTTGTTGCTCAGATGCTTTATCTCGACGCCGATGACAGCAGCAAACCGATCTACCTGTACATCAACTCTCCAGGGGGGTCCGTCACCGCTGGCCTGGCGATTTACGACACCATCCAGTACGTCAAAAGTGAAGTGGTGACCATCTGTGTGGGGCTGGCAGCCTCCATGGGTGCTTTCCTGCTGGCGGCCGGCACCAAGGGAAAACGTGTGGCTCTGCCTCACAGCCGAATCATGATTCACCAGCCCCTCGGCGGCACCAGCCGAAGACAGGCCAGTGACATCGAAATTGAAGCGCGCGAGATTCTGCGAATGAAGGAGATGCTCAACCGCTCCCTCTCCGACATGAGCGGCCAGAGCTTCGAGAAGATCGAAAAGGACACTGACCGCGACTACTTCCTGAGCGCAGAGGAAGCCAAGGAGTACGGCCTGATCGACCGCGTGATTGCCCACCCGAGCGAAGCCTGATCAAGAGGTTCGGCCCCTGCGTAAGCTCGTGCATCGCACAGCTCCGCAAGCCCGCCTCCGGATGGCACAGCTCTTCTACGACTCCGACGCCGATCTCGGTCTGCTGAACGGCAAGACCGTCGCGATCATCGGTTATGGCTCCCAAGGCCATGCCCACGCACTGAACCTCAAAGACAGTGGCGTGAACGTGGTGGTTGGTCTTTATGAAGGAAGCCGCTCGGCGGACAAGGCCAAGGCTGACGGTCTGGAGGTTCTCAGCGTTGCCGACGCCTCCGCCAAAGCGGACTGGATCATGGTGCTGCTGCCCGATGAATTCCAGAAGGACGTCTACCAGAAGGAGATCGCTCCCCACCTGAGCGCCGGCAAGGTGCTGAGCTTTGCCCACGGCTTCAACATCCGCTTCGAGCTGATCAAGCCCCCCGCTGATGTGGACGTTGTGATGATCGCTCCCAAGGGACCGGGTCACACCGTGCGTTGGGAATACCAGAACGGTCAGGGCGTACCGGCTCTCTTTGCCATTGAACAGGACGCCTCCGGCCAAGCCCGCGGCCTGGCAATGGCCTACGCCAAGGGCATCGGCGGCACCCGAGCCGGCATCCTTGAGACCAATTTCAAAGAAGAAACCGAAACCGATCTGTTCGGCGAGCAGGCTGTTCTCTGTGGCGGTCTGTCTGAACTGGTCAAGGCTGGGTTTGAGACCCTGGTGGAAGCCGGCTATCAGCCCGAGCTGGCCTACTTCGAGTGCATGCACGAGGTGAAGCTGATCGTGGATCTGATGGTGAAAGGCGGTCTCACCTCGATGCGCGACTCCATCTCCAACACCGCTGAATACGGTGACTACGTGAGCGGCCCCCGCGTCATCACCGCAGACACCAAGGCTGAGATGAAGCGCGTTCTGGCTGATATTCAGGACGGCACCTTTGCCAAGAACTTCGTGGCCGAATGCGAAGCCGGCAAGCCCGAAATGAAGAAGGTGCGTGACCGTGACTCCCAACATCCGATCGAGAAGGTGGGCAAGGGCCTGCGGTCGATGTTCAGCTGGTTGAAGGACGCTTGATCCGTTGACCATCCAGCCCCCGGTTCTGGCGGTTCTCGCCGCCGTGGGGCTGGACTTGCTGATTGGAGATCCCTTGTGGATGCCCCATCCAGTTGTTGTGATGGGCTGGTGGATCCAGGCGTTGCGAGCACGGCTGGAGCCCTGGGCAGGTGAACGTCCCCTTCAGCTGCGGCTCGCAGGCCTGTTGATCACCCTGCTGCTGATCAGCGGCAGTGCACTGGCTGGGTGGTTCGTGGAGCGATTGACGCAGCAGGTGCCCCCCCTGGGATGGCCATTGCTTGTGGTTGCTCTGGCCAGTGCTCTTGCCGGTCGAAGCCTGCGGACAAGCGTGATGGCAGTGCTGGAGGCTCTGCCGCCAAGCGGAGCAACCGAGCTGACATCGGCACGCAAACACCTGAGCTGGATTGTGGGCCGTGATGTTCAACAGCTTGATGAGGCGGGAATCATCAGGGCGTGCGCGGAAACCGCTTCAGAGAATGCTGTTGATGGCATCTTTGCTCCGCTGGCCTGGATGGCCGCAGGTTGCCTGCTGTGGTCGCTGAACAGCGCAGCGCCCGGCCCCCTGGCGTTGGCCTGGGCCTTCAAAGCCAGCAGCACCCTTGATTCAATGTTGGGCTACAGGGAAGGCCGGCTGCGGTGGCTGGGAACGGCTGGAGCTCGGCTGGATGATGCACTCACCTGGCTGCCTTGCAGGCTGGTGATGGCGACACTTCCACTGGTCAGCCGCCCATGGCCGCAGTGGTGGCGTCTGGTTCTTGCAGCAGAACGCGATGGTTCATCCGATCCATCACCCAATGCAGGACGATCTGAAGCGATCTACGCCCATTGCGCTGGGGTTCGACTGGGGGGCCGAAACCGCTATGGCCGGGGGTGGATCGACAAACCGTTGCTGGCAGCGGATCAGCCGGCTGCAACCAAACATTCCGTCGAAAAAATTCTCCAACTCACCCTGCGGCTGCAGGGGATGTGGATGCTGATCCTGTTGGGTCTGGGTTAGTAAGCGCCCCGATCCATCGGCAGCAACAACACCCCGAACGTACGCAGGATGATCGCCAGATCGAGGGAGAACGATCGTCCCCGGGCGTAGGCAAGATCAAGCTTCACCCGTTTCTTGTAGCTGAGGTTGTTGCGTCCGCTGACCTGCCAGAGACCTGTGAGACCAGGACGCACAGCCGCCACTTCATCCATGTAGGGGCCATAGCGGTTCAATTCCTTGTCAACGATCGGGCGCGGACCCACCACGCTCATCTCGCCGCGCAGAACATTCAGAAACTGCGGCAGTTCATCCAGGCTGGAACGCCGCAGGAAACGGCCAATGGGGGTGATCCGAGGGTCACGCTTGAGCTTGAAATCCCGCTCGAATTCAGCCCGAAGAGCTGGGTTGTCCTGCAGGACCCGTGCGAGTACCGCGTCAGCGTCGGGACGCATGGTTCGGAACTTGATGCAGCCAAAACGCTGATAACCCCGTCCGACTCTGCGCTGCACGTAGAACACGGGGCCTGGTGAACTCAGCTTCACCAGCAATGCCAACAACAGCAAAGCCGGCGAGCCAAGACCCAGTACCGCCAGGGAAAATGCAATATCCCCACTGCGCTTCAGCACCCGACCAACGCGACTTTGCTGACCAATCAGCGTTCCTGCTGGAAGCGTTGATGGAGGGGCAGAAATCACCGCCAAATGGGGGCGATAAGAGCCGCGGCCAAGGGCAAGATCCGCCGTCTGGCGCAGGGAGGGCCGGGAGGCCACGGTCAAAGGCTCATTCCTAGACTCAGCACACTCAACGTCACCACTGCAGCTCAGTCATCTCGCCAGGGTCACTCGCAGCAACGGCACAGAGTTTCTGATGCTCGCTCCAGGCACGGCTGAGGGTGGCTTGAAACCGTTCCGCGAAGGCTTGAGGTCGGAACCGTTCCGCCCACTGACGCAGAACCGCTGGATCAAGCTCACGCCACAACCGACGCTGTTCGAACCAGCGAACAGCCTCAACCAACGACGTCACCGTTTGATCCGGGAACAGCACACCTGTGGCCTCCTCAACGCCGGATGCCGCACAACGCACCGTGTCCAAAAGTCCACCGCGGCCGAGACCGATCACCGGAGCTCCCGCCGCCATTGCCTCCACAGGTGCGATCCCGAAATCCTCAACTCCCGCATAGACGTAGGCCCGACAGCGAGACATCAACAGTTCCACCTGCTGCTTTGACTGACTCCCCAACAACGTGACCGTGGGACCAGCCAAAGCCTCCAGCCTGCGGCGTTCCGGGCCATCTCCCACCACCAGCAACGGCAGTCCGAGGCGATTGAACGCCTCGACCACAAGATCAACACGCTTGTAAGGAACCAGTCGGCACAGGCAGAGGTACACGTCGTCCCGTGGGGTATCCCAGCGAAATCGCTCCACCGCCACAGGCGGATGCAACACCTCCGCCGAACGCCCCCAGACCTTGCGGATCCTCCGGGCTGTGAAGCGTGAATTGGCCAGCAGGACATCCACCCTCTGGGCGCTGAGTTGATCCCATTGCCGCAGGACGTGAAGCTGCCAACGGATCAGCGGCCCCAGGCCACGACGGGCCAATACGGACCGCTCCAGATAGGCGTGCATCTGATCCCAGGCGTAGCGCACAGGGGTGTGCACATAGCTCAGATGCAACTGATCGGGAGAGGTGAGAACCCCCTTGGCCACCAGGTGGCTGCTGCTGATTACCAGCTCAGCATCACCCAGGTCGATCTGTTCGATCGCCATTGGCAACAGCGGCAGGTATTGCTGCACATGGCTGACACCCCAGGGCAACTGCTGGATAGGGCTGGTTCGAACCTCACGGCCATGAAGCCAGCTGCCTGGCCGGGTTGACTCACCATCCACTAATGCGGCCAGCTGAGGCTCGATTCCCTGCTCCCGCAGCAGGGAATCAATCGCTTGAACCACCAGTTCCGCGCCGCCGGTGGACCGTGGCGTGAACCATTCGTGCGCCAGAGCAACGCGCCGTGGAAAGCCCTCCATCTCCGGCGCCATGAGTCGTATTAACGCTTAACGCTACAAACCCTCTCAGAGGATTGCGACTTCATCGGCAGAACACGATGCTGATGGACATGTCCAGCACAAACCTCACCATCAACAGCCTGCTCGAGGAGGCGTTGAATGAACCGGACATCGGCATGACCGATCGATTCCGATGGCACGCAACGGCGGTGGGTATCGCAGCACTTCTGCTCGACGCGAAGCCTCCACTGACCCCACCCTTTGAAGACGCTTTACAGGAAGGGCTTCTGGTGGGGCTCGATCTAAGCCGTGAAGAGCGAGAGTTTCACCAAATCGAACAAGGCCTGGTGCTGCTGTTTCACTCCTGAAGACAACGGAAATGGTGTTGGTGCACTCAAGTTGAGCAAGATGCTGAGACAGTTCAGAACGTTGTTTGTCAATACTGTTTGACGTCTCATGGAAAGATCAGTTCACTTGATCTTGGGTCAAAGCACCCTGCAATACACCGGTGTACGGATTCAGCAGGATGGGAAGCGCAAGGAGATTTGATTCCTGACTGGAGGGAACATCCCTGCGAGAGGCGACGGCAAATCAAAACATTTCCCGAGCTTCTACGACTTATGTGTGCAGCTGAAAATCTCCACTGGACTCTCAGGGGGAGGCTGCCTAAAACCTGAAAAACAGTTCAAGCTATGTATCACAGAGATACAAAGCAGCTCCAGAAGACCCTCCGGTGTGAGCTTTGGGGAGAGTCAGGGGTCTGGATGGAAGAGAGAGCGCAAAAACTGAGGATCAATGGAATGCACGAAGAAGCCATTGCGCTCCACTCCGAGTTTTCCCAAGGCCCCGAGCTTGAGCACGACTCAAACAAATGATCAGATGGACTTGGACTCCTGAGCTTGTCGCACTGATGCGATAGGAGCTTTTTGGCATGACTGCCTAAGCCTTTCCATCGACGGCTGGCAGAGCCATGCCAAGACGCTTGACAAAGACGGAATCACTTCATAGCCCCTGCGATCAAACCATGAATGACACGGGCATTACCCACATCAGCGATGAACGCTGCGCAGCAACTGCTGAGCAGCTTGCAGCATCGCAATAACGCGAGATGATCTAACAGTTCGAGATGGATCAGGGATGGAGCAATCCATCCCTTTATTTATGCTTGCCGCATGCGAACAAGGCCTAACAAGACACCAATACTTAACGCATTCGTTTTGGAAATCATCAACGAGAATATTCACCATCGATACGGCAAATTGACTGATAAAATCAGCACTCGAGAGACGTAGCCAACGACCAAGATGAGCGATGATTTGTCCAATGAGCTCGAATCACGCTCTCTTGAGCTAGCCAAACTTTCTGCGATGGAGCCCGACGATCGCATTGCACGAATTGTCTGGGAACGGGTTCAAGACGAGCTGGAAACGCGAGACAGCATGGAATACGGGATGCAATTCTGCATCTCCAATATCGCCACATTTATCAAAAAAAACTTCAGGGAGAACGATCACACCCTCTCGGCAATCGCAGAATGCCACTCTCTGGCAAGCAAGCTTGGCTGGAACTTCGAGAAAGTCTTGGAAACTGATCAATCAGACAAAATTTTCATCAACTACATCAAAGAGGTGGTTTCGCAATACACGGACACGAGGCAAAATCATTGCGAGAATGCTCAATGCATGCTGGCAATGAACTTGAATTACATGATTTTACAGGATCTCTCTTATTTAATCAAGAAAAATCCAAGCGCTGCAAAGAACCTACAGGATGCATACGAATCGACAGTTGAACTAAGGAAACAAATGATCAAAGCCTTTGATTGGGCTGAAAAATAAAGATTGTGTATCTCGACAAACAAGACTTCAGGATTTCTTCCATAAATTTTGCCAGGGAATCGGCACAACAGCAGCTCTGACGCCCTTAGTTTCCATGTCCAGCGAGTTCACTCTTCCGATGTGCCCCCCCGACCTATCCAGTCTCAAGTGGGGCGAAGACGGTGAATTGTCTGCCAATGACACCCTCTTACTGGTGGAAAGACTGGCCAAAGCAGAGCAGAAAGTGAATTCGTCTGACAAGAAGCGGCTGAATCTCAGCTCTCTGAACAACGATTCAGACGAGGCTGTTGCCTCCTGAGTCGCGCTATCGCGATTTATGGCGAAAGAGCCGTAACCAAAGCTAGGCATCAACCTTTGCGGTTCATCACAGGCACCCAAAGCGCCCCACGGAACCAATTCGGCCTGTCGGTGGACTTCGCTGCGGTTTTGGTGGGCCGTTTCTTTTTATTGCGAAAATCAGC
>CAJWLE010000086.1:0-7736 GCA_913042965.1 uncultured Synechococcus sp. | reverse complement strand
CTGTCGCCGGATTCGACGACGTCAATATTGGCGAGACGATCGCCTGCCTCGATCAACCCACGGCTCTGCCGTTGATCAAGGTGGACGAGCCCACCCTCCAGATGACCTTCGTGGTCAACGACTCTCCTTTTGCAGGCAGAGAAGGCAAGTTCGTCACCAGCCGCCAGGTCCGCGACCGCCTGCAGCGGGAATTGCTCACCAACGTGGCTCTGCGGGTGGAAGACACCGATTCCCCCGATCGTTTCGCTGTGAGCGGCAGGGGTGAACTACATCTCGGCATCCTGATCGAAACCATGCGACGCGAGGGATACGAATTCCAGGTGTCGCAGCCGCAGGTCATCTTCCGCACCATCGATGGCACCCCCTGCGAACCGGTCGAGACACTGGTGATGGATGTTCCCGAAGAAGCCGTGGGCAGCTGCATCGAGAAACTCGGCACACGCAAGGGCGAGATGCAGAACATGGAGACCAGTGCGGACGGACGGACGCAATTGGAATTCATCGTTCCTTCCCGTGGCCTCATCGGCTTCCGCGGTGAATTCATCCGCGCCACCCGAGGTGAAGGAATCATGAGCCATTCCTTCCACGAATACCGGCCGATGATGGGTGATTTCGACACTCGCCGGAACGGAGTTCTGATTGCTTTTGAAGAAGGAACCGCAACCTTCTATGCCCTCAAGAATGCTGAGGATCGAGGTCAGTTCTTCATCAGTCCGGGCACCAAGGTTTACAAGGGAATGATCATCGGCGAGTACAACCGCCCTCAGGACCTCGAAATCAACGTTTGCAAGACCAAGCAGCTGACCAACATGCGTTCCGCTGGTGCTGATGAACTCGACACACTGCAGGCCCCTGTGCAGATGACCCTGGAGCGCGCTCTGGAATACATCGGCCCTGGCGAAATGCTGGAGGTCACTCCCGAGACGATTCGCCTCCGCAAACTGCCGGGCAAAAAACCAGCCAAGGCCAAGCGCTGATGCCTGAGGCGGATCCCCGCTTTCAACAGGCCATCGAGCTGTTCAATTCGCAGGAGTGGTATGCCGCTCACGACGTGATTGAAGAGCTCTGGCACGAAACCGTTGACCCTGAACGCCGCAGCCTTCAGGGCATTCTTCAGGTGGCGGTTGCACAGCTGCATCTTCAGCGAGGCAACAGTCGTGGAGCCACAATCCTTTTCGGCGAAGCACTGGGTCGTCTGCAGCGACCGGGCACACCGGATCTAGGCCTTGATCTGGATAGCTTGCGCAGCTGCGTTCGCTCACGTCTCACTGCCCTGCAGCAGGACCTTGATCCTGAAGACTGCACTGTCCCAGTTCTGCATCTCAGGGGCTGAACCGCCGGTAGTCTCGGCTGATCTATGGGGGTGTTTGTGGTGGTGCCGGGGCTGAATCGTTGGTTAATGCGCCTCTGGCTTCCACTTGTGCTGCTTGTGTCACCAGCAGCAGTGCGTTCCCAGATCGCCGAAGCTCCAGCGGAAGCCGCTCAGGCCGGCTTGCTCACGATCGAATCGGATCAGCAGTCCGCCAACAGCTCCACAGGTGTGATCACGGCCAGTGGCAATGTGCGCCTGGTTCATGCCGATCGGGGTCTCGTGGCGACAGGACGCCAGGCGCAGTACTTCAGTCGAGAGCAACGCATTGTCCTGAGCGGTGATGTCGATGTCGTGCAAACCGATGGTCACACCCTTCGCGCTGATCAAGTCACCGTTCTGCTCGACGAGCAGCGGACCCTTGCGACCACCAGCGCCGGCCAGCAGGTGATCAGCAGCTGGTGTCTTCAGGATCCTGGGGCAGCAGTCGCACAATGAGTCTTGCCCTCAAGAATGTTTCGATCAGCCTGGGAGGTCGCCGGCTGGTGAATTCGGTGAATCTCGATCTCAATCCAGGTGAGGTTGTCGGACTGCTTGGACCGAACGGAGCTGGGAAGACCACCACGTTCAACCTTGTGATCGGGTTACTGCGTCCAGATGCGGGGCAGGTGGTGATGGATGGTCGTGATGTTGAGACTCTGCCCATGCCTCAGCGGGCTCGCCTTGGCCTGGGCTACCTGCCTCAGGAGCCCAGTGTTTTTCGCCAGCTCAGCGTGCGTGAAAACCTTGATGTCGCTCTGGATCAAACGGTTCTGAAACGTTCGGATCGGATTGATCGGCGCGATCAGCTGATCGATGATTTCCAGCTTTCAGCATTTGTCGACCGACGGGGGTACCAGCTCTCCGGTGGTGAGCGGCGCCGGTGTGAAGTGGCACGGGCCTTGGCTGTCGGCGCAGAAGGACCGCGTTATCTGCTGCTGGATGAACCCTTTGCTGGGGTGGATCCGCTGGCTGTGGCGGATCTTCAGGCATTGATTCAGAAACTGCGCAGCCGTGGCATGGGAATCCTGATCACGGATCACAACGTTCGTGAAACCCTGGCAAGCACCGACCGTTCGTACATCCTGACCGAAGGTTCAATCCTGGCCAGCGGCCTGTCCCAGGACGTCGCTCACGATCCTCTCGTGCGTCGGTATTACCTAGGGGAGGCTTTTCAACTGTGATCAACAGGATCCGACGCGCCACATGGATGCGCCTCTCGCTGCTCGACCGTTGGTTGTTGAAGGAGCTGCTGGGGCCGCTGCTGTTCTTCATTGCGTTGTTCACCCTGCTGCTGCTCACCGGCGGCGTGATGTTGGAGCTGATTCGCAAAATCGTGGACAAGAACCTGCCGGTGGGTATCGCCGCTCAGGTTCTGATTCTCAGCATTCCCCGCTGGCTCGCCTTTTCCGTTCCGATCGGAACGCTGATGGCCTCATTGTTTGTGTTCACCCGACTGTCATCCAACAGCGAACTGACGGCTCTTCGCAGTCTTGGTGTCACCACCATTCGGATGATTTCCGCAGCACTTGCACTGTCGCTCGTCATGACAGTGTTCAGTTTCGTCCTCAACGATGTCGTAGTGCCACGCAGTGAGCGTTACGCGGAGGCATCGCTACGAAGGGCTCTGGGACGATCACTCGCCTCAGAAACTGGAAAAGACATCATTTATCCCCGCTTCGGGGTGCGCAGCGGTGCAGTTGATGAAGACTCGCGGCGAGGGCTAACCCAACTGTTCTACGCGCGTCGATTTGAGAAAGGGGAAATGCGCGATGTGACTGTTCTCGATTTCACTCGGGCCGCATTCACACAGATGCTGATGGCGGAAAAAGCCACCTGGAACGAAAGGCAGGCCAGTTGGGACTTCTTTGACGGCCAGATTCTTACCCTGAACCCCAACGGAAGCTCCACGAAGGTGGGCTTTGATCGTTATGTCTACCCACTTGGTTCAGGCCCACTTCGTTTAGCTGCAGTTGAGAAAGATGCCGTAAACATGACGGTCGCAGAAGCTCTTCAGGCAGAACGCCTGTATTTGGAAGCCGGAAGCATCAAGGATGCCCGCAAAATTCAGGTGCGAATTCAGGAGAAATTCACCGTGCCGCTCACCTGCCTGGTGTTCGGCCTTTTCGGAGCCACCCTTGGATGCCTCCCCAGCTACCGGACCAGCCGCAGTTTTTCTTTTGTGCTCGCGCTTGGAATTATCTGCGTGTACTACGTGGTGGGGTTCAGCTTCAGTTCCTTGGGTGTCAAGGGCACCATGCCACCGGTGCTGGCTGCATGGATGCCGCTACTGCTGTCACTGGGAGGTGGAGGCCTGTTACTGCGGCAAGCCAGTCGATGATCCATTCCGGCAGAATCAGAGTCGTGTTTCGCCGAAGTGTTGCTGAGCCTTCCGTTTGATCTGGTAACCGGACTGGGCTTTGGGGCGTTTGTGCTCCTGTTGCTTGCAATGCCAATCGCGTTCTGGTCGGTGTCCTCCGCCCAGCGCACCGGCGTGGTGCAACTTCTGGTGGCGGTCGCCAACCTTCTGCTCACAGCGCAACTGGTTCTGCGTTGGTGGGAATCGGGTCATTTTCCGATCAGCAATCTCTACGAATCGCTCTGCTTTCTGGCCTGGGCCTGCACACTCACGCAATTGCTGGTGGAACGCACCTGGCCATCCCCGATTGTTGCAGCGGCTGCCACCCCCATGGGTCTCGGTTGCATCGCTTTTGCCAGTTTTGCTCTGCCCGATCAGTTGCAGACCTCGGCTCCTTTGGTGCCTGCCCTTCGCTCCAGCTGGCTGGTCATGCATGTGAGCGTGATCATGGTGAGCTATGCCGCTCTGCTGGTGGGATCACTGCTGTCCCTGGCCGTCCTGTTCACGGACAGGGGAGAAGCTCTTGAACTGAGGAGCAGCTCAATTGGAAGCGGTGGTTACCGGAGAGCAGTGGCCACAACAGAGGGTGGCCTGATCCAGCTTCAATCGGTGCAGTTCAGCACGAACGAACAGCTGGACAGCCTCAGTTACAGGACCATCACGGTGGGTTTTTTAATGCTCACAGTGGGCATTGTGAGCGGTGCTGTCTGGGCCAATGAAGCCTGGGGCAGTTATTGGAGCTGGGATCCGAAGGAAACCTGGGCCCTGATCTGTTGGCTTGTGTACGCCGCCTATTTGCACACCAGGCTGAGTCGAGGTTGGCAAGGGCGGCGTCCAGCGTTGGTCGCTGTTGCTGGATTGGTTGTGATCGCAGTTTGCTATATCGGAGTCAACCTTCTGGGCATCGGCCTCCACAGCTATGGCTGGTTTCTTTCATAGGAACCAACCAAAATTTTTCTCTCACTGACAACAAGAAAAGACGGCATCTAGACAAGCAAAAAGCACTAGGGCAAACAACTCCTGTTCTCATCGAACCACGGCAATCACGCCAATCAATCCATTACTTGGACATTAGACTCTGAATAATATCCGGCCAACCCAACAGAAAACTTGGCTTGTCGAGGAGCAAAATGCAGCAAAAACAAATAGCCAACATAGTTGCCATTATCAAATATCAGAACCAAAAATCTTCTTGAGCGACCTAGCAAATGAAGCCACGTCGTGAGCCAAATCTTTGCTAAAGACGCACTAGCACTTAGAACTCTTGTCCAATACAAAAGGGTTCAAGCCTGAAAAGAATTCCGGTCGATCCCTGCAACGAAATGATGATGATTACTGAGAAGAAGAAAAAGAGCTGACCCCCGAAAGGATCAGCTACGGTCTATGAATTTCGGTTGTAACAGAGTCTGAATCAGAACTCAGCGAGCTCCTGCCACTGTTTGGGCAGGATTTTTGCAACGAGATTGAATTTTCCAGCCCCAAGGGGTTTAGCAACGTAGGCAACGCCCATGGGTGCAGGGTAAATACCATTCGAGGGAACGATCGGCATCGTCACTCCCTGAAAGGGATCGTCATGCCCCACGAGGAAGGTGTTTTTGCCATCCTCTGGTTGCGCAGACATCAAGGGAGAAAGACGTTCTGCATAGGTCTTGTAATCCTCGGTTGTGCACTCCACACAGGGCAGAAAATTCAGATTGGAGTCCTTTGTGTATGTACCAAAAGCCAGATCGGCAGTGTTATAGGCACGACAATATTCACTGGAAATAACATTACCCACAGGGATTGCAGCTGCCTTAATGCCCTCACCGATTTCCTTGGCATCGGCCTTGCCCTCATCACTTAATTGACGCTGCGTGTTGCAATTTGCAAGATCCAGATCAGGATTGATCTGATCACCCCAATCCTTATTTGTTTTAGCGTGTCGAATATAAATGACATGCCCGCCCTCTCTTAGAGCAGCGACAAGATCTTCATCATCGAGCTTATTGACAAAATCATTATTGTTCTGTTCTCCGGAAAGAGTTGTTTCATTCAGCTCATAGGCATCAACATCACTGTTGTTCGCAACAGGTTTCTCCTGAGGGGCCGACTCAGCTGATTGATCCTTGGACGAATCATCACTGACTGATCCAGAGGAGCATGCAGCCATCAGAAGAAGCGCTGCAAAACAGGTTGCTTTCTTGAGCATAAAAAAATTGAACCTACCTTATTAAAGCGATTTCGATGTGCAACAACATTTTGGAAGTCACGCAAACACGTAACTGTTGATACAGCTTGGCAAAGCCTCCAACCCCCAAACACCGGAGAGGTTCAGCCAAGCAATGTTTCCTCAGGAGCAAACAACTCATATCCGGCGAGCAAAAAAAAGTCATCTAAACCATTCAATATTCACTTGGCTTACAAACAAGTAAAGCTGTGTATTAGCTCTTTGATTTACTGTCCCTGTATTGAACTGCCTTTTCAAGATGCTCAATCCTTTTCTCCAAATCCTTGCAAACAATCTGATCTTCAAGTGCATCGATCCTGTGGATCAGGATTTCAAAAGCGCTGACGAATTCTCTGTTATCCGTTTCAACCCTCTCCAATCGTTCCAGCATCTCGGCGTATGTTCCCCTGGTTGTGATGCTGCTTGAGGCTGCAACCGTCTCAGTGAGCGATGGAACAGACGTTTGATGAAGCACGATGCCTTGAGAGTCCAGGTAAAGGCCCATGAGCTCATCAAGCACCTGGTTGTATGGCTTCCCATGCTTTTGGCACAGTGCCTTGAATGCTTCGAAAATGTCAGCATCAAAGTCGGAACTGAATGCACCTGGTGCTGTGGGGGACATTCCGTTGGTCTGCCACTGAAGTTGACAATACCTCTGCGGTGTCTGCCAGACACGAATCGTTTAACCCTGGTTCAAAGGGCCACATCCATGAGCCAATTTTTTGACATCGATAAGACGGCAACGATTCAAACTCAAACCAAATATTCTCTCCCCAGGCCTATCCAAAGTGAACCTCGATCGAGATTTACAACCAACAACAAGATGATTTCGTGTTCATTGAAATTTAGAACTGCCTTGTGCAAATTCAATCGAATCAACTGGTGCCGATCTCTTCTATGGCTCAGTCAAGATTAAGTGACCCAAGATTTTCCAAACATAACCAGTAATTTGATGAATCATAGATAAAGAGTTTCAACCAGACCTCAGACCACTCCGCAACAGAAACGGGCGAACAAATCAAGATTTTGAGACTATCCGATTCATATCTCCTGCAAGAATAGCTGATAGCATTAAATCAAACATTCAGACACATCCTGAAAGAGGTATGACCACTTTTCCAATCAAATGGATCGTAGTCTTGAAGAGAATCGAATCAAACAAATGAGATGGCTTCCTCAATGTCTTGTCGTTCTGATGGCATGCAGCCAGGCCTATGCGGAACCGACAGCCGATCCCTGCTTAAAAGCTGCAGACTACAAAGGGTGCAGGGACTATCACGATGAACCGTCTCCAGGACAAGTTGTCGTCGATAAGCCGAATGATCATGAATACAGGCCGGAATCCATTCAACAGCAATTGGTGAGGGGGCGATACGGGCGATATTTAACGTTTACTGGCATAACCCTTAATGCATATGAAGGGACTCCTGCTCGATGGAACCCAGGCCAACCTGGAACCAAGCAATGCAATACGGTGTATGGATTTAATAACAAAAGTAAAACCACCACCTGTAAGCAAGTCGGCTATGTAGCCCCGAGCTACACCCCAGCAAAGCCAGGAGGAGTAGAACGGAGAAGCTTTCGTTACCAATTGGATTGCGATGACATGACCTTTGATCGCAAGGGAGATTTCAGTGGTTTTGGCAATAAAGGATGGTTAAATGTCGGCGATGATCCAACAGCACAAGCTGTTGCTGATCGCTATTGCCCGATCATAGAAACATTAGCCAAGCAAGAGATAGAGGATGAAAGTTAGTCCATCTTTGAATCCATTAGCGACATAACGTTGACCTAACAACGTATAACAATTCAGAAAAAATCAA
>CAJWLE010000085.1:0-7769 GCA_913042965.1 uncultured Synechococcus sp. | reverse complement strand
CGTGAGCGGCCCCGTCTACGTGGGGGGCATGACCAAGATCGAAGACGGGGCAACCATTGTTGGCCCGACCATGATCGGTCCCAGCTGTCACATCTGCGAAGGAGCAGTGATCGACAACTCGATCATCTTCGACTACTCGCGCATCGGCGCTGGCGTGCAGTTAGTCGAAAAGTTGGTGTTCGGCCGTTACTGCGTCGGCAGAGACGGCAACCATTTTGACCTGCAGGAGGCTTCTCTCGACTGGTTGATCACAGACGCCCGTCGCCAGGATCTGGTGGAGCCGTCACCCCAACAGAAGGCCATGGCGGAGCTGCTGGGCACAGATCTCACTCAGGCAGCGAGCTGATTCCAGCCAAATCAAGAATTTTTGGAATCCGCTCTTCAGCTCTGACCGCCATCAGGTGAACTCCCTGGACAATGCCCAGATAACGCTTCACCTGCTCTGCGGCAATGGTGATGCCTTCCATGGCAGGGTCAGTCGCACGATCGAGTCTTTCGATCAAAGCGTCGGGAATGCAGGCTCCGGGCACCATCCGATTGATGAAATGGGCATTTTTGGCCGACTTGAGTAGGAAGACCCCTGCCAACACTGGCAACTGCATGGGTTCGGCGAGATCACGCTGAAACCGCTCCAACGCAGCAGCATCCATCACCATCTGTGTTTGCACGAACCGGGCCCCCGCAGCATGCTTCCGCTGCAAACGCCGTTGAAGGCCACTCCAACTGCGGGACTGAGGATCGGCAGCACAACCAGCAAACAAGTCGGTGGGTCCATCCGCCAAATCCCCATCGCGCGGATCCTCGCCCCGATTTAAAGCCCCAACCTGCTGCAGCAACTTCACCGAATCGAACTCATTCACCGGCCGGGCATCGAGCTGATCGCCGGCACGCACTGGATCACCCGTCAGGCAAAGGAGATTGCGGAGTCCGAGAGCATGGGCACCAAGCAGATCGGCCTGGAGAGCAATCCGGTTGCGATCTCGACATGCCATCTGCAGCACAGGCTCAAGGCCACTGTCCTGAAGCAGACGGCAAACGGCCAGGCTGCTCATGCGCATCACCGCCCGACTTCCATCCGTGACGTTGACAGCGTGAACACGTCCCTTCAGAAGGTCGCCCATGGCCAAGGCATTGGATGGATCACCACCCCTAGGCGGCATCACTTCAGCCGTGAAAATCTGTTGCCCGGACTCAATTGCGCGCTGGAGCGCCGTTGTCAAACCGTAACTCGTGAATCCGGTTAACTATGCAGGATCGCAAGCCCAAATCAGCACTAAGCTTTGACCAAAGGGGTGTTACTACCCATGGCCGCAGACGATCCAACCGATCCTCTGACCATCGCACTCTCAGCTCGCGAGATTGAAATCATCGAGCTGGTTGCTGATGGGCTCACCAATCAGGAAATTGCCGACAAGCTGACCATCAGCAAGCGCACGGTCGACAACCACGTGAGCAACGTCTTCACCAAGACTGGATCAAAGAACAGGGTCGCCCTTCTCAACTGGGCTATGGACAACGGCAGGATCTGCCGAGATGGCTTCAACTGCTGCGCCCTTCCAGAAAACGACTCCCCCGAATCCTGAAGGAGGTCACGACGGGCTCCGGCAGATCCTGCAGAGATCCTGAGGTCAGCGGGATCTCGAACAGGGCGGCATATTCCAGACAGGCATCAATGCTCCCGCCCGCGAAGCGGAGAAACCCTTGCCTGTCATAAAGGCCAACCATCAGCGAACAAAGCTGAAGCTTTGTTTAAATCTAAAGGAAATCAGCAGAAATTTCCAGGGGTTCAGCGGACCGTTTGGAACCCATTGAGATAGGGCATGTGCTCCATCAGGGCATCCACCTGGGGACCGTTGTCGAGCAATTGGGATGTGGCGTCCCAGCGCCCGCTTCGGAGCATCTCGCCAGGGCCAGAATCCACAGAGACCTCCCAGCTCTCCTCCTCGGCCGACAGCTTCATCTCCCTGAGGTTCAGGGACCAGGAGAGAGAGGGATCGGCCTGAACCAGCGCTTGGATCGCCTTGATTTGATCCGGTGCCGCGGTCATGCAGGGGATCCCGAGAGCAAGGCAGTTTCCGAAAAAGATCTCGGCAAAGCTGACCCCCACCACAGCGCGGATTCCCCAGCGCATGAGCGCCTGAGGTGCGTGTTCCCGACTGGAGCCACAGCCAAAGTTTCCATTCACCACCAGGATCGACGCTCCCTGGAACTGAGCCTGATCAAAGGGATGCTCCCCATTCAGCTCCTTCCGGTCATCCGCAAAGACTTGATCTCCGAGCGCATCGAAGCTGACGCATTTGAGGAAGCGGGCCGGAATGATCCTGTCGGTGTCGATGTCTTCACCGGCAACCACGAGAGCTCGGCCTTCGACGAGCTGAATCGGACCGGAAGGAAAGCTGGCCATCACAAATCCGGTTGAGGGGGGAGGGAGCGAACGTCGGTCACACGACCGTGAACAGCAGCAGCAGCCACCATGGCCGGGCTCATTAACAAGGTGCGGCCACTGGCGGAACCCTGACGGCCCTTGAAGTTGCGATTGCTGGAGCTAGCACTGATCTGACGCCCCTCCAGACGATCGGGATTCATCGCCAGGCACATGGAACAACCCGGCTCACGCCACTCGAAGCCGGCCGCCCGAAACACCTGATCCAGCCCCTCCGCTTCCGCCGCCTTGGCCACCTGCTCAGAGCCAGGCACCACAAAGGCCCTGATTCCATCGGCCACCTGACGACCTCGGGCGACGGCAGCAGCAGCCCTCAGATCACTGAGACGACCATTGGTACAACTACCGATGAAGCACACATCCACAGGGACACCGGCGATGGGGGTTCCCGGTTGCAAATCCATATACCGATAGGCCTCTTCGGCCATTGGACGCTCACCAACCTCAAGGCTCTCAGGCATGGGGATGGATTCATCAATCCCCAGACCCTGACCCGGTGTGATGCCCCAGGTCACAGTCGGAGCAATGGCTGATGCATTGAACACCACCTCATCGTCGACCACGGCATCCGCATCGCTGGCCAAGGAGCTCCACCAAGCCACAGCACGATCCCAGTCCTCCCCACTGGGGGCATGGACTCGGCCATTGAGGTAGTCGAACGTCACCTGATCAGGGTTGACGTATCCACAGCGTGCTCCCCCCTCAATGGCCATGTTGCAGAGCGTCATCCGCTCCTCCATCGACAGAACCTCAATGGCAGGGCCAGCGAATTCATAGGCATAACCAACACCGCCCTTCACCCCGAGCGTGCGGATCACATGAAGCACCAGATCCTTGGCGGAAACACCATCGGTGAGCTGGCCATTCACCTGGATTCGACGCACTTTCAGCTTGTTCATCGCCAGGCTCTGACTCGCGAGAACATCACGCACCTGACTGGTGCCGATACCGAAAGCGATGGCACCGAACGCACCATGGGTGGAGGTGTGCGAGTCGCCACACGCCACGGTCATCCCTGGCTGAGTCAGACCCAGCTCTGGAGCGATCACATGAACAATTCCCTGTCGACCACTGCCCAGGCCGTTCAGCACAATGCCGTGTTGAGCACAGTTGCGTTCCAGCGTGCTGAGCATCTCCTCAGCCAAGGGATCTTCAAACGGGCGCTGCTGCGAAATGGTGGGGACGATGTGATCGACCGTGGCAACGGTTCGCTCCGGACAACGCACGGTCAGTCCTTTGTCCTTCAGGGCAGCAAAGGCCTGGGGGCTGGTGACTTCATGGATCAGATGCAGACCCACGAACAACTGGGTGGATCCACCGGGAAGGTCCGTCACCCGATGGAGATCCCACACCTTGTCGTAAAGGGTGCCGGAACTCAACAGTCGTTCTGCGCAGAGGATTGACCCTAGGACTGAGCCAGCAAGCGCAAACGCAACAGATCAAGAGCACGAATCAGGGTGAGTTGCTGTATCGCCCCGCGCCCGCGGCGTTCACCGAAACGAAGTGCTGCCGCTTCACAACCATCAGGCCCTGCCACAGCCACGTGAACCAGGCCAACGGGCTTCTGGGGGGTACCACCACCAGGGCCAGCGATGCCACTCACAGCCACCCCCCAATCGGTCTCCAGCCGATCACGCACTCCTTCTGCCATGGCCCTGACCACCTCATCCGAGACGGCCCCATGAACTTCCAACAGATCCAACGGAACACCCAGCTGACGCTGCTTGACCGCGTTGCTGTAGGCAATCACCCCACCGGCAAATGCCGCCGAGGAACCTGGCACCGCGGTCAATGCTGCACCAATGCCACCGCCGGTGCAGGACTCCGCCACCGCCAGGGTCTGGTGATGGCGGCGCAAATGGTCCAAAACAACAGACGCCAGGCTGTCGTCATTACTGCCGTAGCAAAGCACTCCGGTGCGTTGGCGCAGGTCCGCTTCCAAGGGGTGAAGCAATGCTTCTGCCTCGACTGAAGATGCTGCACAAGCGGTAAGCCGCAGTTTCACATCGCCGAGGGATGCATAGGGCGCCACGGTTGGGTTGGAGCCCTCAAACAAATCAGCCACCTGCTCGGCAAGGTTCGATTCACCGATACCGCTGAACCGCAGCACCCGACTGACGAAAACGCCCACTGCCCCGCCATTCTGCTGCAGCCAAGGCTCGGCAGTCTCCTGAAACATCGCCCGCATCTCCGAAGGCACTCCTGGGAAGGTGAGGATTGTGAAACCAGGCTTCGGAGACCAGATCATCCCGGGGGCTGAACCGAGTGGGTTGGGCAGAACATCAGCCCCCTCGGGCAATGAGGCCTGGCGACGGTTACACGGAGCTACGGGGCGGCCACCGCTGGACAACTTCGCCTGAATCTCCTGCCAAAGCTCCGGATGTTCCCGCAGCGGTGTGTCAAATGCGGCCGCCAGCGCCTCCGTTGTGAGGTCATCGGGCGTTGGGCCAAGCCCTCCGGTGGTGATCAGAACACGACTGCGGGTTGCCGCCTCGCGCGCAGCCGTTGCCAGTCGCTCCGAGTTATCGCCCACCACGGTCTGGCGGTAATGAGGCAATCCCAGAGCCGCGAGTCGTTGCGCAATCCAGCGTGCGTTGCCGTTGAGGATGTCTCCGAGCAACAGCTCGGTGCCCACACACAGAATCTCAACGCCGGCCTCAGCCATGGGGATCACCGAGCGAAGCCGGGTCAGCAACGGCTGAAGGAGATCTCTGGCAGAGAGCTCGTTCCGTCTGCAGTTGCCTGCGGCTGATCACAACCGTGGCCACCAGAATCGCTGTTGCCAGACCCAACCAGAGAAACCTCATCTCTGCATTGGCAACGACCAGGGCAAGCGCCGCCAGCCACTGGGTGAACACGTAGATCAGAAGAACCGTGCGTCGATGGCTGAAACCGGCTCGAAGCAACCGGTGGTGCAGATGGCGCCGGTCTGGATAGAAGGGCGATCGACCTTCGCGCAGACGGCCCATGATCACGGCAGACATATCGGCCAAAGGCAGCGAAAGAATCAACAAAGGCAACACGAGGCTGACGGTTGTCAATCCCTTGGCAGGGCCAACAATGCTGACCGCCGCCAGCGTGAACCCAAGGAAGTAGGAGCCTCCATCGCCCATGAAGATCCGGGCCGGGTTGAAGTTATGGCGAAGGAAACCGAGACAACAACCAGCAAGTGCTGCGGCCAGGAAGCCAGCCGCAACCTGATGCAACGAGAAGCTCACAGAAATCAGACCCACCGCAGCGATACCGGCAACACCTGCAGCGAGACCATCCAGGCCATCCAGCCAGTTGATCGCATTGGTGATTCCAACCAACCAAACCACGGTGGCCAACAAACTCAATCCATCACTGAGCACCAGAGCGGACCCTGAACTGTTCAACCAGGGCAGATCGATGGCTCCGATGCGGACTCCCTGGCTCCAGATGATGCTGGCGACTGCGAACTGGCCAATCAATCTCGGCCAAGGAGAAAGCTCGAAGAGGTCGTCGGCGAAACCGATGCAAAAAAAGCAGAGTGATCCGGCGAGCGTGCTCCAAATCAACTGATCACGCTCGGGAGCGAGCAGGCCAAATCCGCCAAGCATCCAGATCACCGTCAGAGCAAGGAGAAAGCCCAGCACCATTGCAATGCCGCCCAGACGCACCATTGGTCTGTCGTGCTGCTTGCGCGGATCAGGCTTGTCGGTAAGACCCAGACGCAGACCAAAGCTTCGCACCATCGGAGCCAAGCCAGTGGTCACCGCAGCCGCCGTACCAAAACTCAGCGTGGCAACCGCTAGCGGGCTGGCAGCGAGATTCACGCGCGCTCCGGGATCAGAACAGCCCTTTCGACAAGGGAATGATCAGATCCTAGGAAGCGCGAACGATGGGAACCAACGTCTCTTGGTCCAGTCAGGCAAGCGCCGGTTCACGTGCATCCGCATAGAGGGGGAAGCGCTGGCAAAGCGACTCGACCCGTGCGAGGCAGCGCTGCTGAATCGCATCATCCTCGGGGTTGAGAAGGCGGTCAGCAATGACATCCGCGACCTCACGGAACGCATCAGCATCGAAACCACGGGTGGTCAGCGCTGCCGTCCCCAGGCGAAGACCACTGGTGACGAAGGGGGATTCAGGATCAAAGGGAACCGTGTTCTTGTTCGCGGTGATGTGCACATCGCTAACGAGTAGATCGGCCACCTTGCCGGTCATTCCAATGCCGCGGAGATCCATCAGCACCACATGGTTGTCGGTGCCTCCACTCACAACATCGATGCCACGGGCGATCAATCGCTCCGCCAGAGCGCCTGCATTGGCGACCACCTGCTGGCTGTAGGCCTTGAAGGAGGGCTGCAACGCCTCGCCGAATGCCACAGCCTTGGCTGCAATCACGTGCTCAAGCGGTCCACCCTGGCTTCCGGGGAAAACCGCCTTGTCGAACTTCTTGGCGAACTCAGCATCACGGCAGAGGATGAGGCCACCTCGTGGACCTCGCAGCGTCTTGTGCGTTGTTGTGGTCACCACGTCGCAGTGGGGAACGGGGCTGGGATGCACTCCAGCTGCCACAAGGCCTGCGATGTGAGCCATATCCGCCAGCAGGTAGGCACCCACTTCATCTGCGATGGCGCGGAACGCCGCGAAATCAATCGTGCGCGGGTATGCGGAATAGCCGCAAACGATCAGCTTCGGCTTGTGCTCGACAGCAAGCTGACGGATCGCGTCCATGTCAAGACGCTGGGTGTCCCGGTCAACTCCGTACTGAATGACGTTGAACCATTTGCCGCTGACATTGACGGGCGAACCATGGGTGAGATGTCCTCCATGGGAGAGGTCCAGACCCATGATCGTGTCGCCGGGCTGAAGCAGGGCGAGAAAGACTGCGAAGTTGGCCTGAGCTCCGCTGTGGGGTTGAACATTCGCCCAAGCAGCACCGAAGAGTTCCTTCGCACGCTCAATCGCCAGT
Organism: uncultured Synechococcus sp.; assembly: GCA_913042965.1. GTDB lineage: Bacteria > Cyanobacteriota > Cyanobacteriia > PCC-6307 > Cyanobiaceae > Parasynechococcus. The sequence continues at coordinate 390 of CAJWLE010000085.1, read as the reverse complement.
TCTTCGATGGCGTCGACGTGTTCACAGCCCCCGTAGTAACGCTTGCTGGGAAGACCCTCGGCGTATTTATTCGTCAACACAGAACCCTGGGCTTGCATGACGGCCCTGGATGCAAAGTTCTCAGAAGCAATGAGCTCGAGGTGCGTCTCCTGGCGTTGAAGCTCCTGCTCAATGAACCCGGCGATGGCTGGATCCGCCTGGGCTAATTCAGCATCGATGGAGCTGCCGGAGACCTGGCTCATTGGTTTTGACAATCGTGCGTGAGCTGAGGGTAAGAAATCGCTGCGGCACTGGGTCCTGCCAAGACAAAAAAAACTGCCCCGAAAGGCAGTTAACAGCGCGCCTGGAGAGATTCGAACTCCCGACCCTCTGATCCGTAGTCAGATGCTC
>CAJWLE010000084.1:0-7783 GCA_913042965.1 uncultured Synechococcus sp. | reverse complement strand
AGCCTTACCGCGGGGATCAGCCAGTCCCGCCGTCTGGATTCCTGAAAGCCAGCTGCACTGAAGCACCCAACTGATGTTGCGTTCAGGATTCTTGAGATCACTACAACGGCTGTTCAGCTTGCGGTCCGTCGGCACAGCACCGGCAAGCTGCAACGTGGTTGTGGCTCCCCAAGAGTGCCCGACAATGCCGACGGAATCGGTATTGAGCGAACGACCGGCAAGCAGTTTTGCGTCTGCAACGGCATCAATGACGGCGCTCACATCAAGAGGGCGAAGACGCAATTCCTCCGGTCCCGGCGGTGGACGATCTCCAGCCAGCATCAATTCTTGCTGGCGGTAATTGCTTCCGGGATGATCCGGCAACAACACGGTGTATCCATGCTCAGCCAACACCTCACCCCAACCCTCAAAAGACTCCGGCTCGTCCCAGAGACCATGTGAAATCACCACCAAGCGGCCATTGGGAGCGGATGGAAGCAGGCTGATCAATCTCAGCGATTCCGGTCGATGAGGAACCGACAGTTGCAAGATCTCTCGCTTCCAGCGACCGGAGAGCGGTTGTCTCAGAGCAGGGTCAACAGAAGCAGAAGGTCCGGCTTTGACAAGTGCGACTCCCTGCTCAAGATTTCCCTTGAGGCGATTGGCCGCATCAGAGACCCGTGAAAGGTCCAGCGATGCCTCATCGCCCGGCAGTTCGCGCAGAAAACCAAGGATATTGGGCTCACCCTTGCGCGCTGCCCGACTCAGGGTGTCAGTCAGTGTCTTCCCGCTGGTATCAATCTCAACCCCCTGCAGATCAACGAAATACGTCGCAGCAGCGAGGGCCTGCTCCAACAAGGGCTGTCCTGATGCACCTCGAAGAAATTTCTCGGTCTGGAGTGGCAGGGGAGTTAAAAACACTGTTCGCAGGAACCCCAGCAACTGACCATCGCTGACCGACTCCAGTTCGGCGAGATCCGGGCTGGAACGAATCAGTTCTTCAACGGACTGAGCACCCGAAAAATTGATGGTGATGTTGGTCTGAAGAAATGGCATCCGCAGCACCAAACGCTCAAGAGCCTGCGCTGGGCTGGCCGTGGCTGCGATAACAAGACCTCCAAGTAAGGCCGTCAGTCCGGTACGAAAGCGGTTCATCAGGCAGCAATCACAGGGATCTCAGGTGGATGTTGCTCGAGAACACGGGCGAGATATTGACCCGTGTGACTGGTCGAATGCTGGGCAACCTCCTCAGGCGTGCCCGTTACAAGGATCTCGCCCCCTTTGTCACCCCCCTCAGGACCGAGATCAATGATCCAGTCCGAGCAACGGACCACATCGAGGTTGTGCTCAATGCAGATGATCGAGTTCCCTTTATCGACAAGACGCTGCATCACATCCATCAGCTTGTGCACGTCATAGAAGCTGAGACCCGTGGTGGGTTCATCGATGAGGTAGAGCGTTTTACCGGTGGCCCGGCGAGAGAGTTCCGTCGCCAGTTTCACGCGCTGGGCTTCACCACCGGAGAGAGTCGGAGCTGGCTGACCGAGCTTCACGTAACCGAGACCCACATCCACAAGGGTGCGCAGGCGATCAGCCGCCTGAGGGATCGCATCGAACACCTCGGCAGCCTGTTCCACCGTCATCTGGAGCACGTCGGCAATGGTGTAGCCCTTGTATTTCACTTGCAGCGTTTCGCGGTTGAAGCGAGCGCCTTTACAGACATCGCACTGGACGTAGACGTCCGGCAGAAAATTCATCTCGATCACATTCACACCCTGTCCGCGACAGGACTCACAGCGACCTCCCTTCACGTTGAAGCTGAACTGCCCCACCTGATAACCGCGGGCCTTGGCTTCCACCGTGGCGGCAAACACCTGACGGATCGGATCGAATGCTCCGGTGTAGGTGGCCGGATTGGATCGAGGCGTTCGGCCGATCGGGCTCTGATCAATCACGATCACTTTGTCGATCGACTTGAGACCCCGCAGCTCACCCAGACCCTGCGGGAACGGAACCTTCAGCCCCAACCCATTCTCCAGAGCTGGATGAAGCAACTCATTCACGAGGGTGCTCTTGCCGCTGCCACTGACCCCAGTGACAGACACCAGCCTGCCGAGCGGAAACTCAACGCTCACATTCTTGAGATTGTTGCGGTTGCAATCGATCAGCTTCAGAGAGCGTGAACCGTTCTGACGACGTTCAGCCGGAGTCGGAATCGATCGACGGCCACTGAGATAGGCGCCTGTAAGAGATGCCTCACTGGCGACCAGATCATCAAAGGATCCCTCCGCAACGATGTGGCCGCCGTGCACGCCCGCACCGGGACCGATATCCACAACGTGATCTGCAGCACGAATCGTGTCCTCGTCGTGCTCGACCACTACCAGTGTGTTTCCTAGATCACGCAGCCGCGCCAAGGTATTGAGCAACCGGTCGTTGTCCCGCTGGTGAAGACCGATGCTCGGCTCATCCAGCACGTACAGAACTCCGGTGAGACCAGCTCCGATCTGAGTGGCCAGACGAATCCGCTGCGCCTCACCTCCAGACAACGTCATCGCCGGACGATCCAGACTCAGGTAATCAAGGCCGACATCCAGCAGGAATTTCAGCCTGAGCCGGATTTCTCGCAACACCAGATCACCAATCTGGATCTGGCGATCATTCAGCAGCGGTTCAGAACCCTCATGGCTGCCGACCCCCATCAGCTGCTCAATGCGGTCAAGGGTCTGACCAACACTGACCGACGTGAGCTCAGGAATGTGGAAGGGACCCACCTGAACGGCTAAAGCTTCCGGCCGCAGCCGTTGGCCGCTACATGCTTCACAGGCCACCAACTCGAGATACTTCTCCAACTTCTGACGCTGAGCCTCCCCGCTTGCATCGCGCAACTGACGCTCAAGAATTGGAAGGATCCCCTCAAAAGGCCGGTTGTATCCCGCCTTGCCCTTGCGATAGCGGCTATCCGCCTGAATCAGAATCGGCTCCCGACTGCCATGCAGGAGAACATCTCGCTGCTCGTCGCTGAGTTGGTTCCACGGTGTTTTGATCTCGAATCCGAAGGCTTCACCCACGGAGTAGAGCAGCGAGAAGTAGTAGCTGTTGTCTTTTTCCGCCCAGGGGGCGACCGCCGCGTACACCGGCTGATTGGGATCAGGGATGACCCGATCCACAGTGAACCTGCGCAAATGACCAATGCCATGGCAAGCCTCACAAGCGCCATAGGGACTGTTGAACGAGAACAGACGCGGAGACAGTTCCTCCATCACTGCCCCGTGCACGGGGCAAGCAAAGTTTTCGGAATAAAGACGCTCGCGATCAAGGCCCTCAGGCAGCTCCTCCCCCTTCTTGGGCACCACCTCCACCAGAGCCAGTCCATCCCCACGCTTGAGGGCAGTCCGCAGCGAATCGGTGAGCCGCTCCTGAATACCCTCCCGGGCCACAAGACGATCGACCACCACCTCGATGTTGTGGCTGTGGTTCTTGTCCAGCTCAATGTTGTCGGAAAGTTCGCGCACCTCTCCGTTAATGCGGACACGGGCAAAACCTTCGGCCGCCAGACCGCTGATCAGCTTGGTGTGGGTTCCCTTCTTGCCTCGCACCACCGGTGACAGCAGCTGGTAACGCGTTGCCTCCGGAAGGAGCAGAATCTGATCGACCATTTCGTCGATGCTCTGCGGCTTGATTGAGCGATTGCACTTAGGGCAATGGGGCTCGCCGGCCCTGCCGAAAAGCAGCCGGAGGTAATCCTGAATCTCTGTAACGGTTCCAACCGTTGAGCGTGGATTATGGCTGGTGGATTTCTGATCAATTGAAATCGCCGGAGATAAACCCTCAATGGCATCCACATCGGGCTTGTCCACCTGGCCAAGGAACTGACGCGCATAGGCGGACAGGCTTTCGACGTATCGGCGCTGACCCTCAGCAAAAATCGTGTCGAAAGCGAGTGAGCTCTTGCCGCTCCCACTGACACCGGTGAAAACAACGAGCTTGTTTCGAGGGATCGTGACGTTGACGTTCTTGAGATTGTGTTGACGAGCCCCTCTCACCCGGATCACGTCGTCCTGCTGGTTCACCGGCAGCGGCAAAGGTGTTGGCTTCGAATCAGTGCTCTTGGCAGCAGCTCGCCCCATGACGCCCCGATCGAAAGCACACGAGCTTAAGAACTTCGCCCGTGTTCAAGCCGATCGTTGGTCCAGCAGACTTGCCGCATAAGCGTCGGCCTGGTCTCCTCCAGCCAGTTCCGCCAACTCCTGACGCCGGGCCTGAATGTCCCGCAGATGGGACACCCGAGAGTGGGTTTCACCGTTGATGACGGTCTTGCTCACCTGAAAGTGGTGGTCCGCCACAGCCGCCACCAGCGGCTGGTGAGTCACGCAGAACACTTGCCGCTGGCGGGCGAGAGAGTGCAGCAGCTCGGCCATCGCACCGCTCACACGGCCGCTGACCCCAGCATCGATTTCGTCGAACAGCAACGTGCTGGAGCCATCCACGGCAGCAAGGATTGTCTTCAGAGCCAGCAGAAAACGTGACATCTCACCGCCTGAGGCAACGTCCGTCAAAGGCGCCATGGGCTGGCCGGGGTTGGCGGAGAACAGAAAGCGCACGGCATCGGAACCGTGCTCCGCTGGCGCCACAGACAGCAACTCCACCGAAAAGCGAACGTCCACCAGGCCCATCGGCGGCAACAGATCCAGCAGTGCGGATTGCAACCGCTGGGCAGCCCTCTGACGGGCCGCATGCAAATCGCCATTAAGGCGATCCCGTTCCAACCTGTGCTCCAACTCCACAGCCTGCAGTCGTTCCAACTCAGCAGCGAATCCCCCCTCACCAAGACGTTCGCGCAGAACGTCGCGACGTTCGATCAGTCCTCCAAGGTCGAGACCCTGTTGACGCTGAAGGCGCTTCAGTTCAACCAGACGCAGCTGAATCTGATCGAGATGGTCTGGATCGCTCTCCAGGGCGAAGCCGTATTGATCCAAGGAGCGAAGCAAGCCTTCGATCACCACCTCAAGGTCCACAGCCTGGTCTCGCAGGGATTCCAAGGAGGAATCGAGCTGAGCCATCGCCTGCAACTCATGAATGGCCTCAGCCAGATGCTCCTGCAGAGACGGGGCCTGTTCGGCTCCATCGCGCAAACGTCCGAACAGGCGGCCAAGCCCCTCCTGAAGTCGAACCCCATGCACAAGCCGGTCCTGCTCCTGCTCCAGCAGCAGCTGTTCGGCAGGGTCATCCAATTGGGCTGCCTCGAGCTGCTCCAGCAACTGGTCCTGTACAGCGCGCTCCTCCTCACTGCGCTGCTGATCCTGCTGGCACCGCATCAGGGCCGCGGCCGAATCACGCCAGTGCTGCCAGGCCTTGGATGCTTGCTGCAGCCTTGTCTCCTGCTCCGCACCGCCGAGACGATCGAGCCAGTTCCGCTGCTGCCCTGGACGGGAGAGCTGCTGCGTCTGTCCTTGAACGGTTAGATCGATCAGCAGAGGTCGCAGATCCTGCAGTTGCTGACGGTTAACAGCTGTTCCGTTGAGACGGGATCGACTGGAAAAACGCTCTCCTTCCTGACGTTTCCACTCCCGGCTGATCAGAAGTTCCTCCTCCAGCTCAAATCCCGCATCCAGTAACCAGTGCTCGAGACCATCATTGAGCTGAAAACTGGCCTCGATCCGAGCCCGGTCACATCCACTGCGTAACAGCCGAATTCCCGCTGCTCCCTGAGCTCCTCCCAACACAGCATCCAAAGCATCGAGAAGGATGGACTTTCCAGCCCCCGTCTCACCCGTAAGCACTGTGAAACCAGCGCTGAACTCAAGCTCGAGCTGGTTGATCAGAGCGATGTTCTGCAGCTGCAGACCGGTGAGCACAACAGAACCGGTAATGAATCCGAACGTAGCGGCGACACGGTTCGTTTAGAAGGGGGGGCGCAACGGCCCCGACAACCATGACGGCGGAACTTGGGGATTTCATCGAAGCAGCTGGTCTGCTCGAGTACGACCCTGCTGCCATCACAAGGATTTATGCGGGGCATCCACAAAGGTTGATCCGCAGGCTTTGGCAAACCCTGGTGCCGATCGGTCTGCTGCTGCTCGGGGTGGCCTTCGACTGGATGTTCCAGTTGCTGAAGGATGAAACCCGCGCCAGATCAAGGGCCAGAGAGTGCGCCGAATTACTTGTGGACCTTGGCCCAGCCTTCATCAAGGCAGGTCAGGCCCTCTCCACCCGCCCGGATATCGTTCCGCCTCTTCTGCTGGAGGAACTGGCGCAGCTTCAGGACCAGCTCCCAGGCTTCGACAGCGACCTGGCCATGGCATGCATCGAGGAAGATCTCGGTGCGCCGGTGGAAGAGATCTACGCACAGCTTGACCGAGATCCCATCTCGGCCGCCTCTCTGGGCCAGGTTCACAAGGGAACCCTCAAGGACGGCCAAAAGGTCGCCGTCAAGGTGCAGCGCCCTGGATTGAGGGAGCAGATCACACTCGACCTCTACATCGTCCGCAACATCGCTGCTTGGCTGAACAGCAACGTTGGCCTGATTCGCAGTGACCTGGTTGCACTGATCGATGAACTCGGAAAGCGCGTTTTCGAGGAGATGGACTACCTGAATGAGGCATCCAATGCGGAGGCCTTCCGAGATCTTCACGTCCACAACCCCCGCATCGCGGTTCCGGCGATTTACCGCAACGCCACCAGTCGTCGTGTTCTCACGATGGAATGGATTGACGGAGTGAAGTTGACCAATCTCGATGCCGTGCGCGAGCTGGGCATCGATCCCGACGACATGGTGGAGGTCGGCGTGAACTGCAGCCTCCAGCAGCTGCTGGAACATGGCTTCTTCCACGCCGATCCCCATCCAGGCAATCTTCTGGCCATGAAAGACGGCCGTCTGTGTTACCTGGACTTCGGGATGATGAGCGAGGTGAGTCGCGAGTCGCGCACGGGTCTGATCCAAGCCGTGGTGCACCTTGTAAATCGCAACTTCGGCAAACTCTCCAAGGATTTCGTCACCCTCGGATTTCTGGCGGAAGACGTGAATCTGGAGCCGATTGTGCCGGCTTTCGAATCTGTCTTCAGTCAGGCGCTGGAAGCAGGAGTGAATCGGATGGACTTCAAGGCAGTCACCGACGACATGTCCGGGGTGATGTACAAGTTTCCTTTTCGGGTTCCGCCTTACTACGCCCTGATCATCCGCTCCCTGGTGACCCTGGAGGGCATCGCCCTGAGTGTTGATCCCGAGTTCAAGATCCTCGGGGCCGCCTACCCCTACTTCGCACGCAGATTGATGGAGGACCCAGACCCTCAACTGCGTCAGAGCCTGAAGGAAATGCTGTTCGACGGCGATGCATTCCGCTGGACCCGACTGGAAAATCTTGTCTCCAGTGCCGCCAGCCAGGCAGAGCTGGATCTGGAAACACTGCTCGACCAGTTGCTCGACTTCCTTTTCTCTCCAAAGGCCGGACTCCTGCGCAATCAACTGGTCGAAGCCACGGTCGAGAAACTCGACGCATTGGGCTGGTCAACGATGCAACGGTTGGGTCGACGACTCCCTAAACAGCTGCAACCATCTGGCATCGGCTATGGAAACTCGGGTTTATCCGATCCATTGCTTCAACTTGAACCGGTGAGGGAGCTGATCAAGGTGATGCAATCCCTGCCTGGGTTCACACCTGACCTCGTCCTCAAAAGGATGCCGCGGGTCCTGAACGAACCCGACACACGTCGAATGGGCTTACAGGTTGCCAAAGGCTTGGCCGAACGTGGAGTTGTCCGTCTGGTGAGGGTCGCCGCCGGAGTACCCACCTAAATTCCGTCA
>CAJWLE010000083.1:0-7950 GCA_913042965.1 uncultured Synechococcus sp. | reverse complement strand
TCGTCCTGCGCACCTGGTTGCAGCACCACCTGCTGGTCATCGCTCAGATGCGGAAGGCCATAGATGAGCACGCCAAAGTCGTTCACCAGCTCCAGCTGCTCGATTCCTGCCGCAAGAGCCAGGGTCTGCTCCTGCAGCTGCCACGGCAGATTGGTGATCTGGGCTGAGCGGTTACGCACCGGTCCGGCCACGGCGATACAGCCATGGGTTGGCGCGTTGATTCCATCAGGACGCTCCTTCAGGAAGCTCTCCAGCATCGGTTCGAGTGATGGCCATTCGGCGGAGACATATCGCTGAAGGTGCTGTTGCTGAAGACCATGGGTCTCCAGGCTGTAAATGGCCAGCAACGTTTTGGTTCCACCCATGTCTCCGGCCAGCAGAGTCGGTCGAGACATGGCGGTTTACACAGACATTCAGTATTCAGGCTCGTTCAAAGATCTCTGTTAGGCAACCAATGGATGTTCAGAAGAAATCGAGTGGTAAGGGCCCCCAGGTTGTTGTCATCTGAGATTCATCCGAGCTGTGGCCGCTGATCAGAATCCCCTCCCCGAGTCCGTATTCGATACGGACGTGGGCTTGTCCACTGGCCTGGTTGGCTTTGAGAAACACAGGACCCTCTTGTTCAGGACGTGCCAACAATTGATGAGTAGGCCAATGTTGTCTTTTCTCTAGTTTTCTCAGAGCGTTTATAGCGTCATCAGATGATTGAGCCATGATACCAATAGTAAACCAGTCGCAATGTCCCATGCTGTTGACAAGCTCTTTCATCATACTTATGCGGTCTGAATGATTGATTTCAGGTGAAGTTCTAAGCTTATTGAGATCGTTCAGCTTCAATTCTCTGCTCCATCGGGTGCATTGAAAGACGTTCTTTCCTTGTTCGCTGTCAAACATTGATTCAGAAAGACGTCGACAGGCATCTCACATTGTTGGCCGTTGCGAGTGTTGCGTACATTCACCGTTTGAGAACTTGCCTCTTTTGATCCAATGACGGCAAGGATAGGAACACGATCTTTCTCGCCATTGCGAATCAATTTGCCGAGGCGTTCACCTGATGAGTCAATGTTTGAACTTATATCTGCTTGAACCAGTTTTTGGTTCAGGTTTTCAGCAAAAGGTCTTGTTTCATCACTGACTGGAAGAATCCTGACTTGCTCAGGAGCGATCCAGAATGGGAATTCTCCAGCATAGTTTTCAATTAAAATTCCAATGAATCTTTCAAAACTCCCCAAAATTGCCCTATGCAGCATCACGGGTGTATGCCGATAGCCGTCTTCTCCGATATAAGTAGCTCCAAGGCGATCTGGCATCGAGAAATCGACCTGAATGGTCCCGCATTGCCATATTCTTCCCAGGCAGTCTTCTAGTGAAAATTCAATTTTAGGGCCATAGAAAGCACCTTCTCCAGGAAGTAGATCCCAATCCAGCTCTTTTGCGTCAAGTGCATCAGCAAGGGATTTTTCAGATTTATCCCAGATTTCTTCGCTGCCAACACGCTTTTCAGGTCTGGTTGAAAGTTTTATAAGTATATTCTCGAATCCGAAGGTTTTATATACATTAAAAACTAAGTCTATGAATTGAAGAACTTCTGACTGGATTTGATCTTCTGAACAAAAGATATGTGCGTCATCCTGAATGAAATTTCTAACCCGCATGAGACCATGCAAGGTTCCGGATGGTTCATTGCGGTGGCATGATCCAAACTCAGCTAATCGTATCGGGAGATCTTTGTAGCTTCGAAGGCCTTGATTGAATATTTGAACATGGCATGGACAGTTCATCGGTTTGACAGCGTAATCTCTGTTTTCCGATGAAGTGGTGAACATTCCCTCTTTAAATTTGTCCCAATGACCGGATTTCTCCCAAAGGGATCGGTCTACAATCTGTGGAGTGCGTATTTCCTCGTATCCAGATTGGCCTAGTTTTTCTCGAATAAAGTTTTGAAGTTTTAGGTAAACAGCCCAACCCTGTGGGTGCCAGAAAACCATTCCTGGCGCATTCTCTTGAATATGAAATAGTGATAATTTTTTGCCGAGTTTTCTGTGATCTCTTTTTTCTGCCTCTTCGAGTTGTTTGATGTGACTCTTGAGCTCCTTTGATGTGGTCCATGCAGTCCCATAAATGCGCTGAAGCATTTCATTGTCGGAATCGCCACGCCAATAGGCGCCTGAGACTTTGGTTAATTTGAAGTGTCGGAGGTGATACGTGTTAGGTACATGAGGCCCTCGACACATATCTGTATATTCTTCGTGGTGATAAAGTTTGATGGTTTCATTCTGCGGTATTTCGTTAATAATTTCTAATTTATAGGGCTCGCCTCTGGTGGTGAAAGTCTGAATGGCCTTTTCTTTGGAGACTATTTCTACGTTGACAGCGTAGTCTTTTGCTATAAGCTCTTTCATTCTGGATTCTATTTTATTGAGATCGTCTGGAGTGAAAGTTTTTTCATATTTAATGTCGTAGTAAAAGCCATCCTTGATCACCGGACCGATAGCCATCTGCGCATCTGGATAGAGTTGCTTGATGGCATGGCCGAGTAAATGTGCAAACGAATGTCGAATCGTGTGCAAGCCTTCCTCGTCCTTGGAAGTTATTAGTTTCAGTTCGCAGTCTTTGTTCAGCTCAATCGCAAGATCCAGGGATTCGCCATCAACGACTCCAGCGATTGCTGCCTTGGCCAGGCCGGGGCCGATGGATGATGCCACCTCGGCAATTGTCACCTTCCCGTCAAAACTCTTGACGGTTCCATCGGGAAGTGTGATCGCAGGCATGCAGTGATCCTTGTGGACAAGACTTGGAGACTCGCCGGGACTGGCTGGTCTGCGTCATCCTATTCCGGGACCTCCTCTCGCCATGTCAAAGGACTTGACTGATCCTTCCGCAGATGCTGAAGCAGGCGACATTCTGGAATCATTGCTCGAATCTCTCCTGACAGATTTCGAGTACTGGTTCACAAGAGGGTATGAGTTAATCGAGCAATCTTCTGATGAAGTAATGAACTTCGAAGAGCGTCAGGACTTATCCGGACGTCTGGAAGAGGGTCTGCAAGCTGTCAAGGCAGCAAGGGCTCTAACGCGTGCTGCAGGGAAGCCTGTTGCCGTCTCGATGAAAGCCATGGCGCCCTGGCATGGGCTCGTCACAGAGGTCTGGGGGCTTTCGGCTCGTCTGAACAGGCTTCAGTCCTGAACCTCAGGCCTCAATCTGCCGACGAAGCTGATTCAGGTTCATGCTGTAGAAGCGTGCAAGATCCTGATGGCTTTTAACCGGCTGTCCGTAGGCGCTTCGCCCGGACCAGGTCGGGAATGATGCCCATTCAGGAGCCAGGCGGGCCATCGCAGCGGGGGTCAGTCCACGGCGGTCGATTTCCTGGAGGGCTCCACGCCGCTCAGCGAGGTGTAGTGCGGCTTGATCCTGCTCGGCGGGTTCAAAGCTGTCGAGTTCGAGCTCCCTTGCCACGCCTTTCCAGGTTTTGGGCAGAAATTGATAGGCGCCTGCTGCGGCGCTGGTGTAGCGGTTCGCGACAACTTTTTCAGGATGGCGGGACAGATCCTTGAAAAGGCCTCCTCCATACAGCACCTGGTATCCCTTGTCCTCCCCGTTGGACCAGGTTCCTTCCGCATAGCGAATGGTGTTCAACAGAGCTCGACGTTCCGGCGTCACTGCGTAGGGGGCGTCCTCTCCGTTGCGAGGCAGCAGCGTGAGGCTGAGGGGTATTTCAACGGCCGCAACCGCCATGGGTGACGAGCCGGTCGGCATGGCCAATGGAGCAGCCCCTGAGCAAAGCATCACGCCCGATGCCAGGGTTCCTGCTGCAAGCAGGCGCGATGGCTGAGCGTTGTTAAGCCGGGGAAGCCGAAGCACGCAGAACGATTAAAGGACCATCACCCTGATGGCCCAACAGCTCTGGCGGCCAGAGGGCCTGCGGTTGGGTTGACAGACGCTGTGCAGTGTGCAGTCGCTCCGCCACAGCGCTTTAGGTGTGCATGCCCAGAGGTCAGGGCGATTGTCAATGGAATTTGTGCCGAACATTTGATCAGTTGCGCTGATCATTTCTGGCCGCAACAATTAGCTGCGCTTGGCGAGCCCCAGGGCGTCTCGGACCCGTTGAAGCGTGGCATTGGCCACTGCTTCCGCGTTCTGTTGTCCCTCCGTAAGCACTCGATCCAGCTCAGAACGGTCGGCCATGAGTTCGCGATGGCGTGCCTGAATCGGTTCCAGTGCAGCAACGGTGGCTTCGGCCAGCAGAGGTTTGAACTGTCCCCAGCCCATCTCTGCGCATTCAGCGGCCGCTGCCTCCCTGCCGATGCCGCTGAGAATGGAGTAGAGCCCCAAAAGGTTGTCGGTTTCCGGGCGATCCGGATTGCCGAATTCCAGGCCTCGCTCAGGATCGGTCTTGGCCCGTTTGATTTTTTTGGTGATCAGTTCCGGCGGGTCCAGCAGGGTGATCCTGCTGCCTTCATTCGGGTCGCTTTTGCTCATTTTGCTCCGCCCATCGGTGAGGCTCATCACGCGTGCACCCTCCTTGAGGATCATCGGTTTAGGCACCTTCAGCACCGGAGCATCCTTGGAGCCGAATCGGGCATTCACACGCTGCTGTGCGATGTCTCTCGCCAGCTCGAGGTGTTGCTTCTGATCTTCACCGACCGGCACCAGGTCGGCGTCATAGAGAAGGATGTCTGCGGCCATCAGCACTGGGTAGTCCAGGAGGCCCACCGAAACGTTGTCGCCGTGCTTCACGGCTTTCTCCTTGAACTGAATCATGCGTTCCAGCCAGTTCAGAGGCGTTACGCAGTTCAGCAACCAGCCCAGCTCACTGTGAGCGGAGACCTGGCTCTGAATGAAGATCGAGCACCGCTGTGGATCCATTCCACAGGCCAGGTACAGGGCGGCTGTGCTGAGAGTGTCCTGAGCCAGACGCGCCGGGTCATGCGGAACGGTGATGGCATGCAGGTCAACCACACAAACAAAGGTGTCGTGGGAATCCTGAAGATCCACCCAGTTGCGGATGGCTCCAAGCCAATTGCCCAGGTGCAGCGCGCCGGTCGGCTGCACCCCGGAGAGAACCCTTGGCCGCCCCATGGATCAGGCCTCGGATTCGCTGGTCTTGTCCTCGTTTGTTTCTGCTGTTGCTTCCGCCGCAACCGCATCGCCTTCGGCGGGAGCCGCTGCATCAGCTTCGGGTTCAGCGATGACCTCAGGTTCAGGCTTGGAGGGCCGTGCGAATGGATCAGGCCTCGAGCCCCGTCCACCCTGCCGGTCGTCATCGAAGCGACGGCCTCGGCCACCACCATCACGGCCGCCACCATCGCGGCGGCCACGTGGGGCCTGGTTGCGCTGTTGTTCGATCAGCTCGGTCAGCTTTCCGTCTTCAAGCATCTGGCCCAGTGTGCGCACGGCGAAACCGAGCACGGCCACCGTTGAGCGCAGATTGAGGGCTTCCTGAAGAGCCCGGGCTGAACGCATCTCGTTGTCACTCAAGCGGATCCGGAAGCCGCCGCCCTCGCGGTTGCCGGCACCCCGACCGCCGCGTCCGCGGCCACCATCTCCACGGCCGCCTTCACTCCGGCCTCCGCCGTCCTGTGTCCCCTGCTGCTGAGGATCGCCGTAGGAATCAGTCATGGCCCGTGGCCTGGAATCAGCGGCAAGTGTGACGCATCGACGGTGTGTTGATCGATAGCCAGTGCAGCTGGTGACCTGTCTCCGATCCGCTCCTGGGCAAGACGAGCATCGGGATGGAGGGTCGGTCGGTCTCGAAGGAGCGCCGATAACGGTTCACCAACTCCAGGTAATGACGGGTTGTCCAGGTTCTGCCTGAGGCGTCCTGGCTCTCCCAGAACCGTTGCAAGGCCTGACGACAGTTGGCCATGCCGAATTCCTGCCAGCAGCGTTGTTCCGCTTCGATCTCCGTCATGCCGTTCACCCGCAGACGGCGGTAAAGCACCAGCTCCGGTGCCTCCCCGCGGGCATCAGGTGGCAGCCAGCGGTGCAACTGATCAAGACTGATGGATTCCAGCCTGAGCCAGCAACGCTGGCGGATCAGCACGGGCATGTCCCAGGACCATGCGCCGGTCTTCTCCACTGAAACCAGCAGGTCTTGCAGCCCGAGGCGCTGACGCGTGGTCAGGCCGTCGAGGGGATCGAACCCATCCTTCATGGGGTCCAGTCTCGGCGATCTTTCGTGGGGCTGACGTTGCTGATGTTGTGGCGAGGTCAGCGGGCTGACCTTGTTGGCTGGTCTCAAGCTCCCGTCTGGGCTAGGACGATTTGACCCCTTCGGCGCTCCGTTGAAACCTCCGCTGCTTCAGCTGATTCAGCAACAGCCCGCTCTGGCACGGTCGGTTGCCCTTGCCGGTGGTGGGTTGTTGATGGGGCAGTGGTTGCTCAGTGATCTGCTGCATATCCCCGGCGGAGGCCTGGGACTGCTTGCTGCCGGTGCAGGCCTTTTGTGGCTCAGACGCAGCCACGAACCACCCCAATTCGATGCTCCGGAGACGCTGAGCGGTTGGATCGACCGCTGCAACGAGGTCCTGGATCAGTTCGATGCTTTTGAGGCAGCATCGGCCGCCGATTCTTTGCAACGGCGTCTTGAGCTGAATCAGCTGATTGAGCGGGACGAGACCCTGCGTTTGGCCGTCGTTTGCGTTGATGCCGGCAGCCGACCGGCACTTCCAAAGCTGCAAGGTGCTCTGACCACCCTGCGGCCCGTCGAACTGTCGGTGGCCCATCCCTTGCCCACCAGCAGCGGTGAAAGGATCTGGCCTGCCGGTTTGGCCGATCAGGATCTGATCCTGTTCAGCTGCGCAGCGCCGCTGATGGCGGCTGATCTGCTCTGGCTTCAGCAGCTGCCGGAGGATCAGCCAGGCTGGCTGCTGGTCACCCTGGGAGAAGAGCAGTCTGCCGCTGCCGTGGAGCAGGAGCTGATGGCTCAACTGGGGTCGCGCTGGCAGGGGCGCCTCCTTGTGGTCAGCAGTGATCAGAACCTGCGTCAGCCTCTGCAACCGCTGCGGCGCGAGCTGGCGTCATCCGCGCTCACGTCCGACACCCGTCAACGGTTGTTGGCAGATCTGCACCGCCGTTGGCAGGTTGAGCTGGAGTGTCTCCGCCGCGGACGTTTTCAACAGCTGCAGCGTCGCACCCAGTGGCTTGTGGCTGGATCGGTGTTCGCCTCACCGCTGACCAGTGTGGATCTGCTGGCGGTGGCGGTGGCCAATGGTCTGATGATTCAGGAGATGGCTCAGATCTGGGGAACCTCGATCAAAACTGAGGTGTTGCAGGAAGCTGCAGCGCAGCTCGCCCGTGCCGCCCTGGCTCAAGGGGTTGTGGAGTGGACCGGTCAGACCCTGCTGGGTCTGGCGAAGCTTGATGGCGGCAGCTGGCTTGCCGCTGGTGCGATCCAGTCGCTCAGCGCTGCCTATCTCACACGCGTGGTTGGACGCTCCATGGCGGACTGGCTGGCCTTGAGTGCGGGTGTGGATGAGCCAGATCTAGTTGCGCTGAAGCAGCAGGCTCCGCTTCTTGTGTCCAGAGCCGCGCAGGAGGAACGAATGAATTGGTCTGGATTCCTGAAGGATTCACAACAGTGGCTGCTTCAAGCAACTTCATGAATGCTTCATGGAGTGCTTCATGAAGTTTTTTTGAGACGTACGTCGGAATATTGAAATGTCAGATAAGTCGCTGACTCCTCCATAGGCTTGCGTCACCTCTCTCCATGTTTTGGAGAAGGTTTATCCGTCTTCTTCTCTCCTATGTCCACCGCAATTCGCAGCGGACGCCAGGGCAACTGGGATGCGTTCTGCTCCTGGGTCACTAACACCAACAACCGCATTTATGTGGGCTGGTTCGGTGTGCTGATGATCCCCACGCTGCTGGCTGCCACCATCTGCTTCATCGTCGCTTTCGTCGCCGCTCCCCCGGTCGACATCGACGGTATCCGTGAGCCCGTCGCTGGCT
>CAJWLE010000082.1:0-8011 GCA_913042965.1 uncultured Synechococcus sp. | reverse complement strand
GAGCTGAGCGGAATCGAACCGCTGTCCGAAACACTGGTGTGGATCACCTAGTCCGAAAAATCGGACGCTGCCATTCTGACAGGAGTGGTGGGCTGGAGCACAACCGACTTGCGTCGAGACAACCGACTGGCCGCCGTTGCGGTGCTGCCTCAGGGGCTGGAGTCAGAGGGCTGCCAGGAACTTGAAACTCTCGGAGCCAAGGCAGTCCAACCCTTGCGTCGAGCCGCGGCCTTTCAAGCCGACATGGCTTGTCTGTACCGGCTCCATCTCCAGGCCCGTCTCCCCTTCCGGCTGTTACGGGAAGTCGGTCGCTTCCCCTGCCAGGGACGACACGATCTCTATGCCGGTGTTCAGCGGGCCCTCAACTGGGAGCAGTGGCTTCACCCTTCCATGACCTTCCGGGTGGACGTGACTGGAACGGCGCCAGGGCTGAACCACAGCCATTTCTCAGCTCTGCAGGTGAAGAATTCCTTGGTGGACGAGCAGCGAAACATCTGGGGAGAGCGGTCCTCGATTGACCTCGAGAATCCCGACCTTGCACTGCATCTTCACCTCAACCGTGGCGAAGCCATCCTCAGCATCGATGGCAGTGGCGGAAGCCTGCATCGGCGCGGCTATCGAGCCGCCATGGGAGCAGCGCCCCTCAAAGAGAATCTGGCTGCCGGCCTGATTCGTCTGAGCAGCTGGGACGGACAGGTCCCCCTTGTCGACCCCTGTTGCGGCAGCGGCATCCTGCTGATCGAAGCCGTCTCCATGGCCATTCAACAGGCCCCTGGCCTGAACCGATCCTTTGCGTTGGAAGGCTGGGCTGATTTCGATCCTGATCTGTGGGAAAGGGAGAGCAAGCGGGCCCGCCAATGCCGCCGCGACGATCTGGAGCTACCGCCGGTGATCGGTTTTGAGCAGGATCCGCACATCGCCGATCAGGCCCGATCCAACATCGATGCCGCCGGGCTGAATGGCCTGATCACCATTCACACGGGGTCGTTTGAACAACAGGTCCTCCCGGACAGTCCCGGCGTTCTGGTCTGCAATCCGCCCTACGGGCAACGGCTCGGAGCGGACGACGATCTCGAGCCGCTTTACCGCTCATTGGGGCAGTTCGCACGACAACAGGCCTCGGGCTGGCAGTTGTGGCTGCTCAGCGGCAATGCCGCCATCACCGGTGCGTTACGGCTTAAGGCTTGCCGTCGCATCCCCATCAGCAATGGAGGAATCGACTGCCGCTGGTTGCATTACGCCATCCGCTGACTCAATCGCGCCCCAGGAGCGCACGGGCCGATCGACTCAAACTCTCCAGCGTCTGAGTCAGGAAGGGTGCCTTGAGGATCTGCCCCCCAACCCGCAGGCTGAGGCCCGCAAGGACAAGGTTGGTGGTGGCCAGAGCCAGAAGAGCCTGGATCAGAGAGAGAGACCACTGCTGCTGGATCCACAACACCAGCGCCACCTCGGCCGCCAGCACTGCCAGCAGCATTGAGGTGCCGCCTATAGCCAGGAACAAACCGCCGCTGATCAGTCGCCGTTTGTCCCGATCCACCTCCTGCAGTGCCATGCGCACATGCAGATCCATCACAGAAGCCGCCAGTGCCGTCACACGGGCTGCGGCGCCAAAACCCCTGCTGCGCTGAGAATCCGTCATCTGGAACGCCGGCCTCCGCTGAGCATGGAGCCGAGCATCATTCCCACCCCAAGCGCCACGCCAAGGGCCAGCAACGGTCGCTGTCGGACCGGCTGTTCAATCCGCGGGCGAAGGGTGGTGTTCAACTCATCCAGCAATTGCTCAAGCTGCTGCTCAAGAGGGTCAAGGCTGTCGGCCAGTTGGCGGCCACCCACCTCGGCTGAGTGCATCAGCTCCTCGAGTTGCTCCCGCACACCCTGCGGCGTCAGGCCGGTGTTCTGTTCGATGAGGCGAGCGACCTCGTCGATGCTTCCGCGTGTGGCTTCCAGGGTGTGATGGGCCAGCTCCGGCCAGCGTTCGCGGATGCTGGGTAAAAGGCTGTCGAATCGCTCCCGGAAATGATGCTCGAAGCTGCCATTCGGCTGCGTATCCATGGAGCGCGGACGATTCTTTGCCAAGAGTAGTGAGAGTTAATCAGCTGCAACAGTCCCTCCCATCAGCCCAATGCCCCGTTATGCCCTGCTGCGCCACACCGGAGCCCCCGACGACCCACATGGCTGCCATTTCGATCTTCTGCTGGAGGACGGTGAAACCTGTCGCACCTGGAGACTGAATGAGCCCCCCTGTCTCGATCGACCGCCCCAAGCAGCGGCAGCTCTCCCCGCCCATCGGCTGGCGTGGCTGGAGCCGCGAAGTGCTGCTGTCTCAGGAAACCGAGGCTGGGCTGAACGGGTGATGGCCGGTCGTTACAGCGGAGTTCTGCCCCACAACCAAGCCGCCCCCATTCAGGTGCAGCTCATGGATGGCGATCTGATCGGCAGACTATTAATAAGCAATGGAACGTGTCAGATCCAACGGGCTTGAGCTTTTCGTGAGCTCCGCTACGTTCAGCCCGCTGACAGCCCCCTTTCCTGTTGGTCTACATCAATCAGGTTGGGCTGACGCACTTCAAGTCGTTCGGTGGAGCGATGACGATCCCTCTCGAAGAGGGATTCACCGTGGTGACGGGGCCAAACGGGTCGGGCAAAAGCAACATCCTTGATGGTGTGCTGTTTTGTCTGGGCCTGGCCACCAGCCGAGGCATGCGGGCCGATCGGCTGCCGGACCTCGTGAACAGCGGAATGCTGAAAGCCGGCAAAGCGGCCGAAACCAGCGTCAGCGTCCGTTTCGATCTCAGTGATTGGCAGCCCGATGCCGCCGAGGAGGGGCTTGAAGCCCCAGAGGACGGCCCTTGGATCAAAGCGGGGCAAACCGAATGGACGGTGACCCGCAAGCTACGCGTGATGCCAGGGGGCTCTTACAGCTCCAGTTACAGCGCCGATGGCGTGGCGTGCAACCTGCAACAACTGCAGACCCAGCTGCGTCGTCTACGCATCGATCCTGAAGGCAGCAATGTCGTGATGCAGGGCGACGTCACCCGCATCGTGTCGATGAGCAACCGCGACCGCCGCAGCCTGATCGACGAATTGGCTGGTGTCGCCCTGTTCGACAGCCGCATCGATCAGACCAAGCGCAAGCTTGATGACGTTCAGGAACGCCAGGAACGCTGCCGGATCATCGAGCAGGAACTGTTGGCCAGCCGCCAGCGGCTGGAGAAGGACTGTGCCAAAGCCCGGCAGTACCAGGAGCTGCGCGAACGCATGCAGCTGGGTCGCCGCCAGGAGATGGTGCTCGCGTTTGAAGCCGCCCAGCAGGCTCTCAAGGATCTCGCCAGCCGCCAACAGACCCTCGAAGCCCAGGAACAGCGCGATGCCGCAGCCATTGCCAGCGGTCGCGAGCAACTCGCCAAGGCCTCCGATGTACTGGCAACCCTTCAGGAACAGGTCAAAGCCTTAGGGGAAGATCAGTTGCTGGCCGTCCAGGCAGAGCTGGCAGGACTCGAAACAAGCAGCCGTGAGCTGGAGCGCCAGGCGAGCCAGCATCAGGAGGAAGGGCAGCGGCTGCAGGGGCTGCGCCACGATCTGGCCAATCGCCGACAGCTGTGGCAGTTGCAGGCGCGAGAGCTGGAGGGCGATCCCCACAATGAGGCTCTGGCAGGGGCGGAAGAAGGCTGCCGTGCCGCTGAATCAGCCGTGGAGATGTCTCGCCGGCGGCTGGCGGACGTGGCAGGCCGCTCCGGTGCCTGGCTGGAAGAGCAGAAGCGCCGCAGCACGCGTCGCCAGGAGCTTCTGACCAGCCTCGGCCCTCTTCAGGAGGAGCAGCAACAGCTTCAGGAGCGACTGCGGCAGGAGGCGGAACGGCTGGTGGAACTGCAGCAGGAGCAAAGCCAGGACGGCGAAGACGAGCAGAGCGTTCAGCAACGGCTGGAGCAGCTGGAACAGGACTGGCAAAACCTGTTGCAGGCAATCTCGACAGGGAAACAGGCGGTGCAGCAGGCCGCCGACTCCCTGGCCGTACAGCAGCGAACACGGGCACGACTGGAACAGGAGCAGACCCGGCTGGAACGGGAGATCGCCCGGATGGAAAGCCGCCGGGATGCGCTGCAAGAGAGTCGTGGCACCGGGGCTCTGAGGCTGCTGCTGGAGGCAGGTCTGGATGGAATCCATGGGCCGGTGGCCCAGCTCGGCGAAGTGGATGACCGGCATCGCCTTGCTCTGGAGGTGGCCGCCGGCGCACGCCTGGGCCAGGTGGTCGTTGACGACGACCGCATTGCTGCCCGGGCGATCGAACTGCTCAAGAATCGACGGGCCGGACGGCTCACCTTCCTGCCACTGAACAAGATTCGAGCCCCAGGCAGCAACGGTGGTGGAGCCGCCTTTGCCCGCGGCAACCGCCCCGGCGGAGACAGCGGGGCTGGCCTGATCGGCAGGGCCGTTGAGCTGGTTCGCTTTGAGCCGGTTTACGACCAGGTGTTCGCCTATGTCTTCGGCGACACCCTGGTGTTCAGCGACCTGGCCAGTGCACGCCAACAGCTGGGGCGCTCACGGGCCGTGACTCTGGAAGGGGAATTGGTGGAAAAGAGCGGCGCCATGACCGGCGGCAGCTTCTCCCAACGCAGTGGAGGACTCAGCTTTGGACGCGCCAATGACCAGGATGAAGCGGAACCACTGCGCCGCAGGCTGCTGGAGCTGGGCGAAACCCTGGCGGCCTGCCGGCGGGAGGAGACCAAACTCGGCCAGACCCTGGAGCAGTTGAAGCCGCAGCTGCGCGAGCTGGAACAACGGCAGGCCGCCCTCGTGGCCGAACGCAACGCTGCGCACCGCAACCATGGTCCGCTGATGGAACGCAGCCGGCAAAGGGCAGAACGGTTGGTTCGGCTGCAGCAGGATCAGACGTCTCAACGGCAGCGCCTTGATGCGATCGGGCTGGAGCTGACCCCGCTGCAGGATGAACTGCAACGGCTGGAAGCCGCAGAACAGAGCAGCGGAACCAACGACGACGCCGCGGCCTGGCAACAACTGCAACAGGACCTGGAAGCCGCCGATGGACGACTGGAAAACGCCCGCAGCAAGCGGGATGAATTGCTGAATGCCAAGCGGGAGCGGCAACTCGCCCTGGAACGGCTCGGCGACCAGCGCCAAGCGCTGGAAGCGGAAGAGCAGCGCCTTCAAGAGGCCGTTCAGGCCCTGTCCACAGCCCATGGGTCCTGGCGGCAGCAGCAGCAGGACCTGCAGGAGAAACGCAACACACTGCAGCAGCAGCAATCCGATCTTCAGGAGCGCTTCGGGGAACAACGCCGGGCACGGGACGCGGCGGAAGCCGAGGTGGGGCGCCAGCGCCAGGCACTGCAGCAGGCCGAGTGGAACCTGGAGCGGCTCAAAGAGGAACGGGAGGGTCTGATCGAGGAACAGCGCAGTGGAACGATTCGGCTTCAGGAGATGGAGCAGTCCCTGCCGGATCCCCGACCGGAGATCCCAGAGGAGCTGCGCTTGAGCGGCCTCGAAGCACTGCAGGGTGAATTGCAGGCCATCCAGCGGCGAATGGAAGCGCTGGAGCCTGTGAACATGCTTGCCCTGGAGGAGCTGAACGCACTGGAACTGCGTTTGGCGGAACTGAACGAACGGCTTGAGGTGCTCAACAGCGAACGGGAGGAACTGCTGCTGCGGATCGAAACGGTGGCGACATTGCGCCAGGAAGCCTTCATGGAAGCCTTCACCGCCGTGGACGGCCATTTCCGCGAAATTTTCGCCTCCCTCTCCGAGGGAGACGGCCATCTGCAGCTGGAAAATTCCGAAGAACCGCTGGAGGGGGGGCTGACCCTGGTGGCGCATCCCAAGGGGAAGGCCGTCCGGCGGCTTGCGTCCATGTCCGGAGGGGAGAAATCCCTGACGGCCTTGAGCTTTCTGTTTGCTTTACAGCGGTTCCGCCCTTCGCCGTTCTATGCCCTCGATGAGGTCGACAGCTTCCTGGACGGCGTCAACGTGGAGCGTCTGGCCGCTCTGATTGCACGCCAGGCCGAACAGGCCCAGTTCATGGTGGTCAGCCATCGCCGGCCAATGATCGGCGCCGCCGAACGCACGATCGGCGTGACGCAGGCTCGTGGAGCACACACCCAGGTGGTCGGACTGCCGGATGCCGCTTGAGCTGCAAGACCCTGCCTGTGGGAGGGGATCACCGTTGTGCAGCCTGAACGTGACAGGCGGAACCCCTGCGCCACAATGGCCTGAACGACCATGGCCGACGGCCCGCGCTTGACCCCGACCCCTTCATCCACAGACGCCGTCAGCAACAGCGTTCCGAGCGACCGACTCTGGCTGCGCTCCGAGCTGATGGGCACCCAGGTGATCACCCGAGATTCAGGGCGTCGTCTGGGGGTTGTGGGTGAAGTGATCGTCGACATCGACCGTCGGGAAGTGGTGGCCATCGGCCTGCGCGACAACCCCTTAACCCGCTTCCTGCCAGGGCTGCCCCGCTGGATGCCGCTGGACCGCATCCGCCAGGTGGGGGATGTGATCTTGGTTGATTCCTCCGACTCGCTGAGCGACAACTTCAATCCGGAGCGTTACAGCCGTGTGATCAACTGCCAGGTGATCACTGAATCCGGTCGGCAGCTGGGGCGGGTGCTGGGTTTTGCCTTCGATATCGAAACGGGAGAACTCATCACCCTCGTCATGGGGGCGCTCGGTGTCCCCCTGCTTGGAGAAGGCGTCCTCAGCACCTGGGAGATGCCGGTCGAGGAAATTGTCAGCAGCGGACCCGATCGGATCATTGTTTACGAGGGAGCCGAAGACAAGCTCAAGCAACTGAACAGCGGCGTTCTGGAAAAGCTTGGGGTTGGCGGGCCGAGCTGGGAGGAGCAGGAACGCGAGCGATATCGCGTCAATCTTGTACCGGTGGAAAACCAGCTCAGTTCAGGCCAGCCGCTGGAAGAGCAGCAACGCCGCCTCTCAGCAGCCGAAACCGAACGATTCCAGCCGGAGGAAGAAATCGAATACGTGGAGCTGGAGGACCGCCGCCGTGATGCGATTCCTCAGCGGCGTTACCTCGACGAGCCATCGGATGACCCTTATCGGGAGCGGGATTTCTACCCGGAGCGACCTCCTCTCGAGCGGGATTCCGTTGATCGGGAACCGCTTGAGCGGGATCAACCAGAGTTGTCACCCAGGGAGATGGAGCCCAGGCGGGCTATGCCCGCATCGCGGCGCACCAACCCCGCCCAGCGTGAACCGATGGACGTCGAACCTCTACCGCGTCGCGAACCGGAGCCGTTGGAGGAGAGCAACCTCGACGACCCCTGGTGACGGCTGACCTGGATCAGGACCCCTTGAAATCCAACGATGCGCTGTTGACGCAGTAGCGATGACCCGTGGGTGCAGGACCATCGGGAAAGATATGTCCGAGATGGGCATCACAGCGGGAGCAGTTGATTTCGACGCGCACCATGCCGTGGCTGCGGTCCTCTTTGGTGGTGATCGCTTCAGGAGACACTCCATCCCAGAAACTCGGCCAGCCTGTGCCGGAATCAAATTTTGTGGCTGAACTGAACAGCGGCGCATCGCAACAGATGCAGTGGTACAAACCCGTTTTTTTGTTGTTCCAATACGCGCCGGTGAAGGCTCTCTCGGTGCCACCACAACGGGCCACCTGAAACTGCTCCGGGGAGAGCGACTGCATCCACTCCGCCTGGGAACGCTCAATCCGCTCGGGCATCAAATGATCAAAATCTGACCAAACCCTAAGCAGATTCAAGCTGGCGGGGGAGGAGTTGCCGCACTTCCTCAGCCAGGGCCGCCACAGCTCCTGGCTGTCCTCGCAGAGCCTGCAGATCATCCCGCTGTCCCTGCAACCGTTCCGGTGCGGCCAGCCAGTCAGCAGCTTCCTCGGCGATCTGCTGCGGAGTGATCTCACCAACCCGTTCTGGCACCACCACCCGACCGGCGGAAATATTCGGCCAGGCCATCAAGCCGTTGTTGCGTAAACGCCATAACGACAGCAACCCGCCAACGAGTCGCC
>CAJWLE010000081.1:0-8129 GCA_913042965.1 uncultured Synechococcus sp. | reverse complement strand
GAATTTTGACGTTGACGCAAATCAGAGATTTTGCCTTTGATTGATTTTTGGGGAGGCGAATCGTTGAGTCTGTTTTAGTTCAAAAGGTTGCCTGAGATTTTGAGGCATTCTTATTTATTTGCTTCCGTGATGTACGAAATTGCCTGGGGTTATGGAAGGTTCTGCCCACCCCAGCCCCACCGTGGGGGCTTCAAAAAGACTGCCTTGGCCAGCGCCCATCGGGCTGGATGTTTGGGCATGAGTCCCATCGAACCTCCAGTCGACAGCAAGATTGGCTGTTTTCCATGCCCCAGGCATGGTCACTGCTCACCACCTAATCAACCGGAGTCTGCGTTGCTCTCGTCTTGCTGATCTGCTGTTGCGATTGCGATGAAGGCCGGATTGGTTTGTTTGTCTCTTGAGATATTCAGGCTCTATCCATCCTGACGGATGGATGTGTCCATGCCCTATGGAATCGATCAATCCTTTCCATTCTGGTGCGATGTTTGCTTCGGGCTGACTCTCGTAGAAGACTTTCTACTGGATCCATCTGTGCTTGATTTCTGCCTGATTTGTCGTCAAATTCGTTGTTTTGGCTAATTTTTAGGCGTAACAATTTCTCTGTATATAGGTTCAGTATTTACACTTGTGAGCGCCGGGGCTCAGTTCGATGACGGGCTAGCCATCAACTCAGATGCGCGACATCTTTGAAAGGCTGATATGAATCACTGGAACGAACTGATTGGCTCGTCAATCCGGAATTCAAGGTAGAGCGCACGTGCTTCCCCATCCATCTCGTGTTTCCCAAGGAAGTGGACGCGTTCTTGCCACCACTGCTCCAACCGGGCGTCAGGTTTGCTGAACGAGTTGTTCTCGATCATTTCATTGGTGTGGATCAGAGTTCTGTGGGTTGTGCCAAAGAGGCACCATCCAGTCCGATCAGGAGCAAGCCCGGCATCAACCCGATCACTGTTCACCCGCATGATCCGCTTAGAGCGTTTTTCCCCTCGTGGCTTTCGACATCGCCGTGAGTGCAAAACGATCCAGCTGCAACGTTCATCAAGGCGGGAGACCTGCGCCGGAGGATGATCGGCAGCGTCTGCTCCGGCCTTGATGCTCAGCCTCTCCCACATCCTGGAGTCCCAGTTGCGGGCAGCGATGCAACGGGCTTTCCCCGCAGTCGAGGCTGGACTCGACCCTCAGTTGGTGCCTGCCAGTAAGGCGGAATTTGGTGATTTTCAGGCCAATGGCGCGCTACCGCTGGCCAAGCCGCTGAAGCAGCCGCCGCGGCAGATCGCCACCGCAATCGTTGAACAACTGCTGAAGGACCCGACCTTCACGGACCTCTGCCTTGAACCGGAGATCGCCGGGCCAGGTTTCATCAACCTCACCCTTCGGCCGGAGCGACTTGCGATGGAGGTGGCATCACGGCTCGCAGATGAACGGCTCGGTGTTCCCCCGGTGGAGGCCGCGGCTCCAGTGGTGGTGGACTTCTCAAGCCCCAACATCGCCAAGGAGATGCACGTTGGGCACCTGCGCTCCACGATCATCGGTGACTCCTTGGCGCGGGTGCTGGAATTCCGCGGCCACCCGGTGTTGCGTCTAAACCATGTGGGTGACTGGGGGACCCAGTTCGGGATGCTGATCACCCACCTCAAGCAGGTCGCCCCGGAAGCGTTGGAGACCGCTGACGCCGTGGACCTCGGTGATTTGGTGGCCTTTTACCGCGAAGCCAAGAAACGCTTCGACGATGACGAGGTCTTCCAGGCCACGTCACGGGAGGAAGTGGTGAAGTTGCAGGGCGGCGATCCCGTGTCGCTCAAGGCCTGGGGGTTGCTGTGCGACCAGTCGCGTCGCGAATTTCAGAAGATCTACGACCGTCTGGACATCCGCCTCAGCGAACGGGGTGAATCGTTTTACAACCCATTTCTTGCCGCGGTGATCGATGGTCTCCAGCAACAAGGTCTGCTGGTCACTGATGCCGGGGCTGAATGTGTGTTCCTTGAGGGTGTGCAGGGCAAGGATGGCAAGCCGTTGCCGGTGATCGTGCAGAAGAGTGATGGAGGTTTCAACTACGCCACCACTGACCTGGCTGCGATTCGCTACCGCTTCGGATCAGGTCCTGATGGAGACGCTGCGCGTCGGGTGATTTATGTCACCGATGCAGGCCAGGCGAACCATTTCGCCGGGGTGTTTCAGGTGGCGGAACGCGCTGGCTGGATTCCAGATGGATCCCGGCTGGAGCATGTGCCCTTCGGGTTAGTGCAGGGAGAGGACGGCAAAAAGCTCAAGACCCGCTCCGGTGACACGGTGCGGTTGCGCGATCTGCTGGATGAGGCGGTGGAGCGGGCCGAGGCTGACCTGCGGTCGCGTTTGGTTCAGGAGGAGCGCAGTGAATCCGAGGAGTTCATTCACCATGTGGCCGGCACCGTTGGCCTTGCGGCGGTGAAATACGCCGATCTGAGCCAGAACCGGATCACCAACTACCAGTTCTCCTTCGATCGGATGCTGGCCCTGCAGGGCAACACGGCCCCCTATCTGCTCTATGCGGTGGTGCGGATCGCAGGCATCGCTCGTAAAGGGGGTGATCTGGATGCGTCGACGGCGCAGCTCCGGTTCACAGAGCCGCAGGAATGGGCCTTGGTGAGGGAACTGCTCAAGTTCGATGCCGTGATTGCCGAGGTGGAGGAGGAACTGCTCCCCAACCGTCTTTGTTCCTATCTGTTTGAACTCAGCCAGGTGTTCAACCGCTTCTACGACCAGGTGCCGGTGCTCAGGGCAGAGCCCGAGGCACTCCCCTCCCGTCTGGCCCTCTGCCGTCTCACGGTGGATACCCTGCGCTGTGGACTGGGTCTGTTGGGGATCCCCACGCTGGAGCGCATGTGATCGCCTCTTGAGCCGTTTGCTGGGATTCTTGCCAGACTTTTTCAGTCTTGGTTCGGGCCTGTGACCTCCAACGGCTTCGTTCCACCAGCAGCCCGCGCAGCGGTTGAGCAATTGCAGGCTTACAGCGCTCCCCTGGAGGGGCGCCGCTCCATGCTGCGGTTGGACTTCAACGAGAACACCATCGGTCCCAGCCCATTGGTGGCGGAAGCGGTTCGGAGCTTCAGCACCGAAGAGATCGCCGTGTACCCCGAGTACGACGGGCTGCGGGACGCCGTGGTGCGCAACCTGCTCGAGACCGGCTGCCGACCGGGGTTGCAACCTGATCAAGTGGGGTTGTTCAACGGTGTGGATGCCGCCATCCACGCGGTGTTCCACGCCTATGGCGATGCCGGAGACCGGGTGCTGACCACCTCTCCCACCTTTGGCTACTACAGCCCCTGTGCACGGATGCAGGGGATGACCATGGATGCAATCCCCTACGAGGGGGAGGCATTCGCCTTCCCTTTGGCGGCCATTCAGGCGTCGTTGCAGAAGACAACCCCGCGGCTGCTGCTGATCTGCAACCCCAACAACCCCACTGGCACCCGGTTGGCACCGGAAACGATTCTCGACCTTGCCGCTTCTGCTCCGCAGACGCTGGTGGTTGTGGATGAGCTCTATGAAGCCTTCACCGGCGACAGCGTTCTCCCCATGGCCGACTTCAGCGCCACGCCCAACCTGCTGGTGTTTCGCTCACTCTCCAAAACCGCCGGTCTTGCTGCTCTGCGCATCGGTTTTGCCATCGGCCATCCCGGTGTGATCGATCGGGTGGGGAGGGTCACCGGCCCCTACGAGGTCAACAGTGTGGCCGTGGCTGCGGCCTTCGCCGCACTGGCGGATCAGTCCTATGTGGATGCCTACGTGGCCGAGGTGTTGCGGGCTCGCGACTGGACGGTTGAAGCCTTGCGTTCAGCTGGGATTCGCCACCACTGCGATGGCGGCAACTATCTGCTGGTCTGGCCTAAGAAACCTGTTGCGGCGGTGGATGCGGCCCTGCGTGCTGAAGGCATCCTGATCCGTTCGATGGCTGGTAAAGCCTTAATTGACGGTTGTTTTCGCGTCAGCATCGGAACCACCAGTCAGATGCAGCGGTTCATCGAGGCGTTCCTTCGTCTGGATCAGTGACTCGGCTTCTGTTGCTTGCCACTGGTGGAACCATCGCCGGCCACGGTCCTGACAGCGCCAGCCTGAATACCTACACCGCCGGTGTTCTGGCGGGCGAAGACCTGCTGGATGCCGTGCCGTCGCTGCAAGACCTCGCCGAGATCCGCGTTGAGCAGGTGGCCAATGTCGACAGTGCTGATCTGCTCTTTCAGCACTGGCGTGCGTTGGTGAAGCGCATCCGTTTGGCGTTTGCAAGTGATCCTGCCCTGGCCGGAGTGGTGATCACCCACGGCACCAACACGCTGGAGGAAACGGCCTGGTTGTTGCAGCAGTTGATCGATGACCCCCGGCCTGTGGTGTTGGTGGGAGCGATGCGACCGGCCACGGCTTTGAGTGCGGATGGTCCGCTCAACTTGTTTCAGGCCGTGCAGGTGGCCTGCAATCCGCAGGCACGCCAGCGAGGTGTGCTCGCGGTGATGGATGGAGAGATTCATGCCGCTGCCGAGGTGACCAAATGCGCCACCCAGGGGGTAGGAGCCTTCATCAGTCGTGGCGCCGGACCACTTGGTTGGGTGGATGACGCCGGGGTGCACTGGTCCTCGGCTTCCGCCAGTCCGCCAACGCCTTTCGCCACTCTTGAGCTGCCGGAGCGGTGGCCCCAGGTGGCTGTGTTGCATGGCTGCGTGGAACCGCCGGCTGCAGTGCTGCCGGCCCTGTTGAAGGCTGGGATCCAAGGCCTGGTGTTCACCGGGACCGGTGCCGGGCAACTTTCGGTGGTGGAGCGCAACGCTCTAGTGGCCTGGCCTGATCCCCTGCCGCTGATGCTGCGGGCCAACCGCTGTGGTTCCGGACCGGTGTACGAGGACCCTGAGGATGGACGGCTGGGCTTGCTGGCTGCCGGCAGTCTCAATCCTCAGAAAGCCAGGGTGCTGCTGTTGCTGGCCGTGATCGCCGGTTGGAACCGCGACGACCTGTCTGCTCTGCTCGGATCAGCGCATCAACGTGATTTGGGTCGTGTCGGGTAGGGCCCCGGGCAGCTGAACTCGGCGGCCCACGTCGCGGATGCTGGTGCCTGCCATGGCCTCCAGGAATGGTTTCACCGTGGATTGATCGCAGTTGGCTGGTGCCTCACCGGTGACGTATTGCACGGGAATCACCTGGCGGGGGTTGAGTTGCCGCACCAGCTCAGCTGCCTCTGATGCGTCAAAGATCTTGGCGCCTCCACCCACACCAACGATCAACACATCGGGTTGACCCAGCAACACACGGTCAGCCGGGCCGATCGGTCCCGCAGTGGCCCCCACATGGGCAAAGTCGAGCCCACCCTGCTGCCAACGCCAGATGGTGGCGTTGCCGAAGCGCCTGCCCTCAAGCCTGTCGTGGGGACTGGAGAACCCTTCCAGCTTGAGACCATTGAGGCGGTAGGAGCCGGGGTTCACCAGGAACCGGCCAGCGGCGACACCGCGAGCCCCTTCATCGGCAAGTTCGGAGCTGGCAAGGATCACACCGGCCTGAACCCGTGGTTCCGGCAGGCCAGCGGCACAACCCACGGCCCGGTAAGGGTTCAACAGCACCGATTGCCCTCCACCCTGAATCAACAGAGCGCGCTGGCCGTAGCTGTTGATGGTCACGCCTCCGCCTGCGTTGGCGCTGCCGTGCAGTCCAAGCACCAGTCCGAGGGCGGCGAACGCGGCGGAGCGCAGGACGGACATCGACAGCACAGAGATGAAATCGGACGCTAACAGCGTTAACTCCTATTGAAAGAAGCGCGATGCAGCCATGACGTTGCGAATGGCATGGCGAAGGGGTCGCGATTGGAACAGCTTGCGCCGGATCCGCTTGATGGCCTGCTGCATGTCATCCCGTTCCGCGTCGATCGGACTCCGCGCTTCCGCCGATGGCCCAGGGGTGAAGATCTCATCCCACTGGCATCCCCAGATGCGTTGGGCAAAGCGGTTGTTGGCTGCTGAGAAATGATCCCGAATGCGCCGGTTGAGTTCCGGGTTCAGACCCATGTAGGGCGTCTGGGCCCAGTTGCGCCGTTCGGCTTCCTTGCAGAGCAGTGCCCGGGCCCGTTGCTTGGCTGTTTTATCCAGACGAATCCCATCGCGTTTGAGCTCCAGCCTGAGCTGCAGCGCTGTGCGAATGGCCAGATCACCTGGCTGGGCGTTCACGTTATCGATCCGTTGAAAGCGAGCTGAATCGGGAATCTTCAGGCAGTGGATCAACTGCGCAAAGGGTTCAGTGGGATATCGGTGATGTGCAGCAGGTTGTGCGATCGATCTGCCGTAGGGAAAGAACACCGTTCGCACCGAGGCGTGATGCATCAGCCAGCCAAACAGTTGCTCTGGATCACAGGAGCTTCGATGGATGGATCTCCGCATCGCTTTTGCGGCATAGGCCTCAAGCGATTTCGCTGTGGCGAATCGTTTGACGTGCTGCGTGTAATGCGAATTGAGATAGCTGGGTTGATCTCGGACGAATCCGATGACCATGACGTTCACGCCAGCCTGGCTGAGTTTCTTCAGTAACCAGTCGCCGAGACAGCTTGCGTTCGATGCGGAAGACCCACGACAGAGAACATGGGACAACGCTTCATGGGACACGATCGGCGTGGAAGCTGTTTTCCTTGCGTTCCGAATCAGTTGACGCCAGGGCTTGAAGTCCTTCTGAAGGACTGCTTTAAGCAGTGTTTTGCGTTCCTTGGCGATGTACAGATATCCATAACTCTGGAGCAACTGATTGTTGACTTTCAGGCGTTTCTGAATCGTTGTTGATGCAGTTTTGTGCATCCCGATGTGCAAGATCAGCTGCACGTCAAGGCCCTGACGCAGCGTCGGCATCCCGCAGGAAGTTGGCCAGCAATTGGTGCCCGGATTCCGTCAGCACGCTTTCAGGGTGGAACTGCACCCCCTGTAAATGCTGATAGACCCGGTGTCGCAGCCCCATGATCGTGCCGTCATCAAGCCAGGCCGTCACTTCCAGGCAGTCGGGAAGACTGTCGCGTTCGGCGATCAGAGAGTGATACCGAGTGGCCGTGAGGGGCTGGGGCAGGCCGGCGAAGACCCCTTCTCCTCGATGCAGCACAGGGGAGGTTTTTCCATGCATTTGTTCGGTGGCGCGCACCACTCGACCACCGTGCACCTGGGCGATGGCCTGATGACCCAGGCAAACCCCCAGGGTTGGGATGGTCGGGGACAGCTCCCGCAACACGTCCAGGCAGATCCCTGACTGGTCTGGGTCGCCTGGACCGGGCGACAGCAGGATCGCGTCGGGCTTGAGATCCCGAATCTGTTCCAGGTTCAGAGCATCGTTGCGGTGCACCTGGAGCTCAGCCGCCAAGGGATGGTGGGGCGCCAGTTCGCCGAAATACTGCACCAGGTTGAAGGTGAAGCTGTCGTAGTTGTCGATGACCAGCAGCATCGGTGGATCTCAGGAATTCAGGCGAAGAAGGAGGGGCGGCAGCAGCAGGCAGAAGGCGATCAGCAGGGAGCTGATTGCGGCCACCAACACGGCAGCGGCGGCGCAATCCTTGGCGATGCGAGCAAGGGGGTGATAGCGGCGGCCGATGCTGAGATCCACCACCGCTTCAATGGCGGTGTTCAGCAGCTCCAGGACCAGAACAGCGGCCACGGTGAGTACCAGAACCGCCATCCGGGTGAGGTCCAGTTGCAGGGCGATGCCAAGCCCGAACACCACCACAGCGGTGGCCAGGTGGATGCGGAAATTGCGCTGACTGACGGTTGCATAGCCCAAACCCTGCGCGGCGTAGCGAAAGCTGGCCGGCAGGTCGCCTGCGATCAGCCAGCTGCGGCGACGCGCAGCTGCGCTCCTCGCTGTTGCTTCCTCCTCAACCGTCATCGGGGATTCAGTGGGCATCTCCTGGGACGTTGCTGTTGTCCGATTCCGCTTCATGGAACAGAACGTTACTGGTATCGGAGGGGCTGATTGTGTTCAGAAGATGGTCCTGGCAAGCCAACATCTCCTCGAGTCTGGCGTCATTGGGATGATCCCAGCCGAGCAGGTGCAGCAGGCCATGGCTGGCAAGCCACTGCAGTTCTCGCCTCAGGCTGTGGTTGTGCTCGAGCGCCTGTCGCCGTGCGGTGTCCAGCGAGATCACA
>CAJWLE010000080.1:0-8339 GCA_913042965.1 uncultured Synechococcus sp. | reverse complement strand
TTTTTCCTTTCGTTGGGCGACAACCTGCTGCGCATCTTTGGTGGTGATCGCGTGGCCGGGTTGATGAATGCCTTCCGGGTGGAGGAAGACATGCCGATTGAATCCGGAATGCTGACCCGCTCTCTGGAGGGTGCTCAGAAGAAGGTGGAGACGTATTACTACGACATCCGCAAGCAGGTGTTTGAGTACGACGAGGTGATGAACAACCAGCGCCGCGCTGTGTATTCCGAACGCCGTCGTGTGCTGGATGGTCGGGCGCTGAAAAAGCAGGTGATTGGTTATGGCGAGCGCACCATGAATGAGATCGTGGAGGCCTATGTGAACCCCGATCTCCCGCCGGAGGAGTGGGATGTGGCCCAGCTGGTGAACAAGGTGAAGGAATTTATCTATCTCCTAGAAGATCTCACGCCGGATCAAGTGGAAGGGTTGGGTATGGAGGAGCTCAAGGCCTTTTTGCAGGAACAGCTCCGTAATGCCTACGACATCAAGGAGGGTCAGGTGGAACAACAACGCCCTGGCTTGATGCGGGAAGCCGAACGCTTCTTCATTCTTCAGCAGATCGATACCCTTTGGCGCGAACACTTGCAGGCCATGGATGCTCTGAGGGAATCGGTTGGGCTGCGGGGCTATGGCCAGAAAGATCCGTTGATCGAATACAAGAACGAGGGATACGACATGTTCCTGGAGATGATGACCAACATGCGCCGCAATGTGATCTATTCGATGTTTATGTTCCAGCCGGCAGCGCCGCAGGGCTGAGGGTGATCGGCGTCGCGACCTGGCATGAAGGACGCTGCGGGAGCAGCGTCCTCGGGTCGTTGCTGAATCAGCACAGTCAGATTCAGGCAGCCAACGAGATCTTCTCCCGGTATATGCCGAGGCGTTGGGGGGAGCGACCGGTGCCCGCCATGGGGGAGGTGCTCCATCAGGCGGTGGAAGAGACCAGCAAGCCGATCTTGCAGATCGAGATCAAGAGCCTCCGTGCTCAGAATCGCTCGTTGTATCCAGCGCTGACGCTGGATGACTGGTTGAGTCAGCTGCTGGCCCATGGCTTTCGCCGCCAGATGATCTTGCATCGCCGCAACGGTCTGCGGCGTTTGGTGTCCCATTTGATGGCCCAGCGCAGCGGAGTGTTCGTCCAGGCGGCTGCGGAACCGCTACGCAAGCGGCCACCGTTGCAGGTGAACCCTTTGGCCATTCGTGAAGGGGCCGAAACCCATGACCTCGTTCATTGGTTGGATCTTTACGCCTCCACCCATCGGCAGCTCGTCAACGCTCTGGAGTCTTGGACTGCCTTGCATGGCTTGCCAGCGCCATTGCAGCTGGTCTACGAAGAGTCTCTGGAGGCCGATCCCCAGGTTGGTTACAGGCAACTCTGCGCCTGGCTTGAGCTGGAGGCGGAACCAGTGACGCTGCTGCATCGGCGCATCAACCCGGAGCCACTGCCGCAGCTGATCGCCAACTGGGAGGAGATCCGTGGCTTGCTTGCGCCCACTCCACACGCCTGGATGTTGATGGCATGACCCGTGCCGATCAAAATCCTCGACTGATTCAGTACTGGGATCAACCGGCGCCTCCCGCTCTGTTGCTGGAGCGGATGGAAGGTTGGCGTGAGAAGCACCCGGCTTGGACTTACCACCGTTATGACCGCGACTCGGCTGCTTTGTTTATCCGCTTCACCTACGGACCGAATTTAGAAAAGTCTTTTCGCGATATCCGGCTGCCGGCGATGCAGGCTGATGTGTTCCGGATTGCTGCGCTGCAGGCGCAGGGCGGCGTCTGGATCGATGCGGCCACCCGTTGCCTGGCTCCCCTGGAAGGCTGGCTGAATCGTCGGCAGCCGCTTGTGCTGCTGAGGCGTGCGCATCAGCAGCATCCCAAGATCTGGAATGGGTTTATTTCCAGCGCTGCTCCTGGGCATCCACTGCTCGTTGCCGCCTGGCAGAAGATCGCCGCTGCCTTATTGGCTCGAAGTGGTGAACGGGTTTACCGCGATTTTGGCCCGGGTGTGCTGCGTGATCTGCTTTCGGCCGGTGCAGCTGATCCCGGTCTGCAGGTGTTGCAGGAAGCGGATCTGAAGGCTCAGCTCGTCGTCGGCTCCAGCAGTGATGCCCTGCCCAGTGATCAACACTGGTCAAAACGGCAGCATCACGAATCCCTCTATCTCAGCGGTGGCAGTCCGTCCGACTCCCAGCGCCTGAAAGATTCCTCGTAGTCCGGCCGGGGTTGCACCCCGTCGGGGATGTCTTCTCCCATCTGGCGGTAAAGGCCTTCTTTGGAGCAGCGATAAAACACCGATTCCACATCCAGGTGTTGGTGTTTCACACCTGAGGTTTTGAGCTGATGCAGCATTACCCGGTCGCCGATCAGGTGGCCATAGGGGGGCATCAGCACCCAGTGATGCAGCACCGGGAAGGCGCCGCGTCCAAACAGCATGGCGTTGGTGTCGATGAATCGTTCCGGGTCCGTGAGCGGACACGGGCCCATCACAGAGCCATCCAAGCGGCAAAGGGTGCGGCTGCTGGAGACGAAATCCGCTTGCTCTGCATCCATCGCCGCCAACAAGGTGGCGATGTGGTCGGGGCCATACCAGTTGTCGGCATCGAGAAAGGCCACCGCCTCCACCCCCAGACCGATGGCGTGGTAGCTGCCGATCAGGCGGGGCGTTGAGCCGATGTCGCCATGGCTGCGCGGCAGCCGTACATGCTCGGCATCCCAGCGGTTGATCCGCGGTCGTGGTTGTCCGTCGGCCACCAGCACGTGCAGGCAGGGTTCGCTTTGGGCCTTCACGCTCTGATGGCAGTGCTCCAGCAGTGCCAGAGGCTCATTGAAATACGGCGTGACCACCGCCACCCGAGGCAGCTGGCCGCCCAGGCTTTGTTGCAGACGCCTGTCCTCAAGCAGCTCGCCATGGTGCAACTGAGCCGCCAGGCTGACGTCATCCGGTCGCAGGCTGTCGTAATACGCAGGGAGCCTGCCCTGTTGCAGATGCGTGCTGTAGAGGCTGCGCCAGCTATGGCCCACGCCAGGCGCGACGCGCCTGTTGCGCTGAAGCGCTTCGGCTCCCTGGCGGATTTTGCGTTCTAACTGCGGGTAGCTGCGGATCGGCACATGCAGGATCTCGATGCCCGAGTTGTCGATTCCCTGCAGCGGCTGCCCCGCCCGGCTGGCCGCGTGGTTGCCGTCGCTCACCTCGATGTGCGGGTGAGCCCGGTGGATCAGTTTTGGTGGCAGAGGTTCCCCCAGGCTGTTCAGCGATACCCGCTCCCGCAGCAGCTGACGCTGGTGGAATGGGCGCTGGTCGCGTTCATCCCGAGGTGGTGGCAAAAAGTTTGTGCGCTGCACCCGGCAGGCTTCAACCGTGTTCGGCAGGGCGGCCAGGGTGGTCTTGAGCGTGCCAGTGCAGGGCCACCAGAACTCATCGGCGTCACTGTTGATGACCCAGTCCGCTCCCTGTTCGGCTGCCAGCCTGGCCATGCGTGTCACCCACACCGCCTGGTCGTGGGTGTGTTCGGGCTCCCGGATCAGCTGCAGCCTGCCCTGGTTTTCGTAGCGTTGCAGGATGTTCAGGCTGCCGTCCACTGAGCCGTTGTCGGTGGCGATGATCCGATCCACCCCCTGATCGAGGTGGAAGCGAATCATGCTGTCGAGAATGTCTGCTTCGTCTCGGCAGAGCAGGGTCAGCACCAGCTTCATGGCCGGGGCCTCCAGCGACGGGTGGGCTTGAGTTGAAGTGTCGGCTTCGGGCTGCTGCGGCCGTAGTACCAGCGCATTTCAGGCGTGAGGTTGGTGAGCGGCAGATCGTGAGAGTTCCCCACCGCCAAGCACTGGTCGATCAGCTGGGCCAGTTCTGGGTCCTGGATCGTCGCCTCCTCACGCCTGAAGCCGAAACACGCGAAGTCTTCAACGTGGAGCAGGTTGGCAACAGCTCGGAGGTCGGCGCTCTGTTGCAGGGCGTCAAGATCGTTGGCCCCACGCCGTCCGGCGCCAGCGCCCACCATCGCCAACCGTTGCTGGAGGCTGCTCGGCCAGTTCAACTCCTCACCCAGCGCGGTGAGGTCATCGCTCAGGTGGCTGCAGCGCAGCAGATGATGCACCTTCGGGCGTTCGCCGTGGTGGGTGAACCAATGGATTGGAAAGCCGTGGACCCAGCGCAGGTCATGGGTGTCCATGGCGATGGGTAGACGTCGCAGGTAGCCCAGCAGCTGCTCATGGCTTGGGGGGGCGCTGCGCACTTGAATCTCCGTGGCACGGCTCTTCTGCTTGAGGAATTCACGGCATGCGGAGGCCAGCCGCTGGTATGGATGACGGACGGCAGCGACAACGCGGTAACGCTGCAGCCATCGCCATTCAGGTCGATGGCGCAGATCCATCAAAGGCCGATGGGCCCGGTCCACCTGCCGCTTGAGCACCGGGTCGAACTCAAAATCGAAGTGGTTCTCGATCGCGCGGCTGCCGCCGTCTTCGAGGAAGGCTCGGCGCAGGGCGGTGCCGGCACACTTCGGCACATGCAACAGCACTAGCTGCAGCCCGTGGTCGATGATCACCCGTTGTTCTCGCCGAGAAATTCAAGAATTTCCCGGTCTTTGAGGTTCTGGGATTCACCGCGACAAACATCCCGTAATTGGCGACCTTCTGCCACCTCCTGCAGGCAGCGCTGCAGATTGCTCACGGTGCTTTCCAGTTCATCGATCCGTTCCATCAGATTGCGGATCACGTTGGCTTCCGCATCGGGTAAGGCTGAGTGGGCCAGCGGGTTGATGCGTACTCCGCTCTGGTGAATCACGCGGCCGGGGATACCCACCACGGTGCAATCAGCATCCACATCGTGGACCACCACGGATCCTGCTCCGATGCGGGTGTTGGTGCCGATGTTGATGGCCCCCAGAACCTTGGCTCCCGCACCCACCACCACGTTCTCCGCCAGCGTGGGATGTCGCTTGCCGTGTTCCTTCCCCGTGCCGCCAAGAGTCACCCCCTGGTAAAGCAGGCAATGGTGACCCACTTCCGCGGTTTCTCCGATCACAACGCCCATGCCGTGGTCGATGAACACGCTGTGGCCGATGCGCGCACCTGGGTGAATTTCGATGCCGGTCAGGGTGCGGCCGATCTGGCTCAGGCAACGGGCGGCCAGTTTCAGCGGCAATCGGCTTCGCCAGAGGCTGTGGCTCAGTCGATGCAGGCTCAGGGCCTGAAAGCCTGGGTAGCAGCAGATGATTTCGAGCCAGCCGCGGGCCGCCGGGTCGCGTTCACGGATGATCGCGAAGTCGGCTCGGATGTGATCAAACATCGGTTATGGGTCAGCTGGCGGTTGCCGGTGTTTGCAGGCCAATCTCCTTGCGGAGCAGTTCGATCGTATCGGCGCTGAGGTAACTCTCGGCGCAGTGCACCTGTGGCATTCGCATCAGCTGGGAGCGGTTCTGGCGCAGGCTCTGCTCCACCAGCGACAGGCTGGGGCGGTCGCAGAGCACGTGGCTGGAGGCCCTCAGCAGGGCCAGAAGACGGCTTCCCACATCTGGGGTGGCCGTCATCAGCAGCAGTTCGTTGCCGCGCATCGAATGGAGGATGACTTCCGCAGCTCGCAGGATTCCCGGACTGATGCTCACCAGCCCCACGCAGCTGCCCGGTCGCAGCTCCTTCAGCATGCCGAGCTCCTGGCGGAAGTCGTTGAGGTCTACCGCCACGGCTCGCACCGTGTGCTTCTTGGCCAGCTCCTCAACGGGCTGGAGGAAGTAGCGGCTGGTCACCACGGTGCCGTTGCTCGAGCTGTCCAGCACGTTCTCGAGCTCTTCCAGCGGCACCACTTCCACCGGTACAT
This sequence comes from uncultured Synechococcus sp., assembly GCA_913042965.1. GTDB lineage: Bacteria > Cyanobacteriota > Cyanobacteriia > PCC-6307 > Cyanobiaceae > Parasynechococcus. The sequence goes on along the minus strand of CAJWLE010000080.1, from coordinate 2,521 downwards.
CCAGGTTGGGCTCCAGCTCCTCGGCGATCAGCATGGAGGCGCCGATGTCTTCGCGCGGTGTGCTGACCAGCACCCGTGCCCCGCATCTCAGCCGCCAATCGATTTCGCGGGTGAGCAATTCGCGCGTTTGTTGAAGGGTGCAGCCGGCGTTCAGCAGTCCATCCACGCACTTGCGCACCTCGCGGTCCAGGTCGGTTACCCCACGGTTTCGGATGTGGGGTGGTGTTTTGATCTCCCGTGGTTTCTGCTGGTCGCGCACGTAAATGCCGGAACCCGCCATGGCCTCGACCACGCCGTCGGTTTCCAGTTGTCGGTACACCTTGCTGATCGTGTTGCGATGCAGGCCGGTCTGCATCGCCAGCTGACGGGTGCTGGGAAGGCGATGGCCTGGGGGGTAGTGCCGGGCTGCGATCGCGAAACAGATCTGGTTGTAGAGCTGGGTCGACGCCGGTATGTCGCTTTCCTGCTGGATGTGGAATCGCACGCCGGTAGGCCGGATCAAGATGCGGCCACCATAAGGACTGATTCGCCTGGTGACAATTGGGTGTGTGTCCTGCAACTCTGTGACAATTCGAACTGGCAGACCAGGCGACTGGGTTTCGATCGACAACAACGGCCTCGCCCTGCGCTGCTGGTGGTCCATGGATGGCGCTAAGCCGGGAGATATCGAGTCTATTCCGGATATAAATCGTGTATATATCGTGCTGCCTGAGGTGTTTGGGCTGAATGCCTGGGTGCGCAGCGTTGCGGATCGTCTGGCTGCCCAGGGACTGCCGGCACTGGCGTTACCGCTTTTTGCTCGCTCAGCCCCTGATCTTGATCTCAGCTACAAAGCATCCGATTTGGCCCAGGGCCGGCGCCATAAGGACGCCACCACCACATCTCAGATTCTCAGCGATCTCTCTGTGGCCATCACCTGGCTTGAGCAACGCTGTCCACAGGCAGCCATCGATGTGGTCGGATTTTGTTTCGGAGGCCATGCCGCATTGCTGGCGGCCACGCTGCCCGGTGTGCGGCGGTCGTTTGATTTTTACGGCGCGGGTGTCAGCACCATGCGCCCCGGTGGCGGACCGCCTTCATTGGATTTGTTGCCTCAGGTCTCCGGTGCTCTCAACTGCATCTGCGGTACAGCCGATCCCTTGATTCCTGCCGACCACCGATCGGCGATTCGGGGAGGGTTGCACGCGGTGGATCCAGATGGTGAACGCCTGAAATACATCGAGATGCCAGGCGCTGACCATGGCTTCATGTGCGAAGAGCGCAGCAGCTTCAACCCCGAGGCATCGGCACAGGGATGGAGGTTGCTTCTCGAGGAGTAGAGCCGCTTGACTATTTCGTTGCCACTTTGGCGGCGGTCGGGCGGGGCGGGGCGGGGATGGTGCGCACAGCCTTGGAGGCGGCTTCTTGCTTTTCCTCTTTTTTCGCTAAGGGTGTTTTGCGTGGGGTCAAAAACATGATCATGTTGCGCCCTTCTCGCTTTGGATGCTGCTGGATTTCAGCCTTCTCTTCGAGATCCTTGGCCATGCGGCGCAACAAGGTTTCTGCCAGAGCGGTGTGCTGAATCTCGCGGCCGCGGAAGATCACGGTGCACTTCACCTTGTCGCCCGCTTTGAGGAAGCGCTGGGCTTGACCAATCCGCACGTCGTAATCGTGCTGATCAATCTTGTATCGCATCTTGACTTCTTTGACTTCAGTTTGATGCGACTTCTTCTTGGCTTCCTTGGCCTTTTTTTCCTGTTCAAACTTGAACTTGCCGTAGTCCATGATTCGGCAGACCGGCGGGTCCGCTTTCTCGCTCACCAGCACCAGATCCAGCTCACGATCCTTCGCCACTTCCAGGGCTTCCTCTCGGCTGATCACCCCAAGTTGACTGCCGTCTGAGTCGACCACCCGTAGCTGGGGGTAGTTGATCCGTTCGTTGATATTGGGCAGCTCCCGAACAGGAGCACGACGGTCAAAACGGGGACGTGGGGGCATTCAGGTGGTGAGGGGAAAAGGCGCAGACAATTTCGATGAATACAACGTCTGCATTCTTCACCTTAGATGTTTCTGGATCATCGTCATCGCCTCCTCCAGAAATGCCGGTCCCTCCAGCCAATATGGGCTGTGCTGACGTCGGAACCAGGTGCGCTGACGCTTGGCGAACTGACGCGTGCGTTGGCTGGTGATCCGGATCGCCTCCGGCTCGCTGAGGTTGCCGTTCATCACACCCAGTGCTTCGCCATAGCCGATGGTCTGCAGCAGGGGTAGCTCGGTGCCATAGCGATCCGCAAGCAGCCTGGTTTCCATCACCAGGCCATCCCGGTACATCTGTTCGGTGCGTTCCTGAATGCGCTCTTTCAGGTTGTTTGGATTGAGCCCCAGTTCCAGCACTCGCCAAGGCGGCGGGGTCGCCGTCGCCTGTGTGCTCATCGGCAGGCCTGTGGCATAGATCACCTCCAGGGCACGTTGGGTTCGCACCGCATCGGCAGGATCGATGCGGGCCGCCGCCGCTGGGTCGGCTGCCTGAAGCAGGGGGGGG
>CAJWLE010000079.1:0-8340 GCA_913042965.1 uncultured Synechococcus sp. | reverse complement strand
TGCCGGTGCATGCATCAGCTCGGCAAGCAGCAGATGGCCGCTGCCGTCGAATCGTGGCGGCACGAGGCTGGTTTGACTCCATGCCGTCGGCGCGACCAGCCACACCGGGATATAGGCCGAGCCTTCTGCAGCCTGAGCTTGAATCCACCGCAGCTGGTCGGATCGATTGGGCCCTGCCATCCGGTCACTGCTTTCCAGGGCATCCTGCAATCCGGGAGTGGTCCAGAAACTGCCGCTGATGGCGGCCTCTCCCTCCTGGCAGATGGACTGTTCGGCTCTGTTGCAGCTCAGTAAGGGTGTCAGATAGGCCTCGGGGTCCGGATAGCTGCCACGCCAATCAAGCATCACCGCTTTGAAAGTTCCTTCCCCAAGCTGTCGATAAATCGTGGTGGATTCCACGCCATCCAGTTCCAGAACCAGGCAGTCGGACAGGTCTCGTTTGATCTGTGCTTGCCAGGTGAGTGCCAGCAGCTTGTCGGCTGGAACATTGGATCGAAAAGTCAGCGGAAGGGTCAGAGAACGGCCGTTGCAATAACCGGCTGTTTGCAGGATTCCACGAGCAGCTGCGGGATCGTGCTCCGGCCAGATGGGGTCCTGGTCCGTTGTAAGGCTCGGGGGAATCAGGCTTCGCAGCGGGCGACGTAACCCATAACTCACGCGTTGGCTGATTTCATGGCGGTTCAAGCTCAGGGCCAGAGCCTGTCGCAGCGGTTGCCGCTCAAGAGGTTCTCCACGACTCAACAACGTGATGTATCCGATTTCGGAGGCTGGACCAATGGCTTCCTGCAGCTTTCCGGCCTGAGCGTCCTGGTGGAGGGCGTGGCGCTGGTCTTCGTCAATCGAGGGTGATAGCAAGACGTCGACTTCTCCGCTGCGCAGTGCTCCGAACAGGGCCGTTGAATTGCTCAGGCTGATCAGATCAATTCCGTTGTTGCGAGGCTGTTCTCCCCAGTAGTTCTCAAAGGGCTCCAGGCGTTGTTGATGATCACTGAAATGGGTCAGCCGGTAAGGCCCGGTACCCACGAAGCGGTCGTGCAGAAATTGTTCGCGGTGCTCGGCGTAGGCCGTTGGCGAAACGGGCGTGAGGTTCACCGAAGTGAGCAGGCCAGCCAGAGACGTGGATGGCCGGGTGAGCTTCAACACCATTCGATGCGGTTCCGGTGCTTCCACTGCTGCGATGCGGCCGCCAACCACATAACTGAGGCTGCCGATCTCCAGAAAGCGCTTCAGGCTGAACGCCATGGCCTCAGCATTGAAATCGGTGCCGTCGTGAAAACGAACTCCCCGGCGCAAGGGGATCGTGATCGTCAGTCCGTCAGGGCTGACATCAGGCTGAGCTTCCGCCAGACGGGGTTCGAGTTCCCCTTCGGTGGTGAGTTCGTAGAGGGGATCACCCAGGGCACTCAGTAATTGCAGCGTGCTGACTGTGCTGGCTTGGGCGGGATCCAGTGAGGTGATTTTCCCCGCTGCTGCAACGGTGATTCGATCGGTGCGGTTGATCGATGTGCACCCAACCCCGCCCATGACAGTCAAGACGGTGGTGAGAGCCAGGAGCCTGCTCAGAAGGGACGATCCAGCAGCGGGCTTCAAGACTGTTGGTCCAACAAGGAACGCTTTAACTGACTGAGACTGCAATTTGCTGCAGGGAAACCTCAAACACAGGCGAACCACCCTGGGGATCGATCGGCCAGCGACGGATCCAGCAGCGGTTGTGATCTCCGTCGACACCGATCACCTGATAGGTCTGCTGATCAGCATGCAAATTGACCTGATCACCCTGATGAATGTTCATTCCAACGGCAGCTTCCGACAAACTGCAGCCTTGAACAATGGATCGGGTCGCGACGTTCGGCATGAACGGTTAGCGGCATGGATCGAGCTGGTTCGATCCCGCTTGTGATGGTTCTTGACATCGTGCCGCACCGGAGAGCTGGTTGGCCAGGGAGCAATGGTTTCTACAGGCGCTTCGCATCTGATCAGAGGCAGCCGAGGTGAGCAGCCAAGCCAGAGACCTCAGGGAGATCCGTGATTGCCTTGAGAGCATCGCTGACCTGCCTTTCAGTGACTTCGTGGGTGATCACAACGATCTCCGCACCCGCCTCGCTTGCGTTGAACTGCACGATCGATTGGATTGAAACGCCGCACTCGCCGAAACAACCCCCCACTTTTCCGATCACACCCGGTGCATCCAGTGTGTTGAAACGAACGTAGTGCCGTTGGCGGATGGCTCCGCTTTCGTCCAGAACACAAGAGCGCCAGCTGTCTGCAGCCAGCAGAGGATCCACGCTTCCGGCGGAATCGCTGGCCTGGCGGATGCCTGCAATGTTGAGAATGTCAGCGACCACGGCGGAGGCCGTGGGTCCTGCGCCTGCGCCTGGCCCGTAGAACATCACCCGGCCGATCGGCTCGCCCTCCACCAGAATGGCGTTATTCACACCATTCACTCCGGCAAGTGGATGGTCCTTGGGAACAAGGGTTGGCTGAACCCTGAGCGACAGGGGCAGTGGATCATGACCCTCTTTGCCAAGGCGCTCGGCAACGGCCAGCAGCTTGACGCCGTAGCCCAGTTGGCGTGCGTAGTCGACGTCGCTGCCTTGCAATGCGCTGATCCCAGTCGTTGGAATCGCGCTGCGGTCGATGGGTCCCCCAAAGGCCAGGGTTGAAAGGATGGCGATTTTGTCGGCTGCATCCAGACCATCCACGTCAGCAGCAGGATCCGCCTCGGCGTATCCGAGCCGTTGCGCATCCGCCAAAACCGCGTCATAGGCGGCTCCCTCCTCCGCCATGCGAGTGAGGATGTAGTTGGTGGTGCCGTTGATGATGCCGCTGACCCGATCAATACGATTCGCCCCCAGAGACTGCTTCAGGGGTTCAATGATCGGGATCCCGCCGCCCACGGCTGCTTCGATCAGCACATACACACCGGCTGCTTTGGCAGCAGCAGCGATCTCTGTGCCATGGCGAGCGATCACTGCCTTGTTGGCGGTGACCACAGATTTTCCCGCTGCAATGGCCTGGAGAATGAGGCTCCGGGCTGGTTCGATGCCCCCGATCACTTCCACCAACACATCCACGGCTGGGTCGTTCACCACAGCTGCTGGATCAGTCGTCAACATCGCATCGGGGAGCTCCACCGGCCTGGGACGCTTGAGGTCGCGCACGGCAACCTTCACCAGCTCAAGATCCTTCACCAGGGGATGTCGTTCCTGGGGATTCAGCAGGATCGAAGCCACCCCGCCACCCACGGTGCCCAAGCCCAACAGGCCAACTCCGATCCTTGTTCCCATTCCCTGTGTTCTGTGTTGGAACGTTTAAGGAAGACTCTATGTATTGATCGGTTTCGATCAGCTGGCCAGATCTCTGGCCTGTTGCTGCATCGTGCGCAGGATGTTCAGAAAGCCATTGGCTCGAGAAGGCGTGAGGCTGGCCTGAAGTCCAGTGGCGGCGATAAAAGCCGGGTCCATCGACTGCACCTGCTCCGGTGTCAATCCATCGAGCCCCTGGATCAACAACGCCAGCAATCCTTTGGTGATCAGAGCGTCTGAGTCACCCTGCCAGCGCATCAGGCCTTGGTCCAGCCTTCCTTGAACAAAGACCTGGGAGACACAGCCTTTCACCTTGATGGCTTCAGTCTGCTGCTCTGCGGGCATCGGCTCCAGTTTCTTCGCAAGCCAGAGAACATATTCGTAGCGGCGCTTCGGGTCAGCGGTACTGCCGAGCTTCTCCACCATCCGGTCCAGAGCTTCACTGCCGGTGCTGGCGGCCATCGATGTCCTCGTCAATTCGACGTCGCACGCTAACGAGCAAACCGATCAGCACCAAACTCACAGGGAGGGAAACCACGGCTTCCGGATTCACCTCACCGTCATTGACACGCATTTCCAGGTAATCGCGATGGCCGGGGCCGCCATCCACCTGCAGATCAACCACTCCGTCGTCGACGCCACTGAGGTCGAGCTTCAACCTGCCAGAGGCATCCGTTCGCCCGAGTTCCGTACCGGCGCTGCCGTCAGCATTCAACAAGCGCACGACAGCTCCCTGGGTGGGTTCACCGTTGGAGAAGCTGCTGCTCAGCTCCAGCGTTCCATCCAGGTAGCTCAGCGCGCTTTCAATCTGGTGAGCCTGAACCGGCATCAGGGTCACCGGGCTCAACAGCAGAAACGTGGCCAACTGGCGAAGCATGAACCGATTTCAATGGCACCGATTCATGATGCGCTGGCTTGTCTGGGACGGCCAGGGCCGAACTCGGTGATCCAACCGTGAAAGGGCACATCCCATGGATCCCGTGGCAGCGGGGCTGAGCTGAAGCAGATGGATGGCAGGACCGCCCATGCCGGCACCTTGGCCCAGTCGTTGTTCGCCCTGAGCCGGTCGTAGTACCCACCGCCGTAGCCAAGTCGGATTCCAGTGGCATCAATCGCGAGAGCAGGCACCAGCAGCAGGCTGAGCTGCTGTGGCCTCAACGGAGTGCCCGTGGACGGGGCGGGAATCTGACATGCGTCAGGCTCCAGTGTGGTCCCGCAACAGCTCAAGTACTCCAGTCTTCCTTCACCATCAGCCCGAGGAAGAGCCACCGGGGCGGCAATGCGTTGCCGCAGGCTGAAGAGATCCACTTCCCCCGGGAGAGCTGAATACAAGCCCACCTGGTTTGGAGAACAGCTCTCGATGAGAGCGAGAACAGCCTCCTGGATGGCGGGTGCCACATCTTTTGCGTCCCGTCGCCTCTGACGGAACATGCGACGAAGTTCTTGTTTGTCGGTCACTGCTGGAACCAGCCGGTCAGGGCAACCGCAAGGGCATCGGCAGCGTCGTCAGGCCGCGGCGGCTGGTCCAGATCCAGCTCACGCATCACCGCCTCCAACACCTCATCCTTCTCAGCGTGGCCGAAGCCAGCCACAGCCAGCTTGATCTGCATGGGCGGGAACTCCACCACCGGCACTTTGAAACGAGCCAAGGTCATCATCACCACCCCTCTGGCCTGCACCACATTGATGGTGTTGCTCGAGCGGTAAAAGAAAAATTTCTCCACCGCAGCGAGTTCGGGGCGCCAGATGCGGATCAGCTGGCGAAGATCCGCTGCGATCTCCACCATCCGCTCTCCGTCACTTCTGCCGGGATCTGTGCGGATAATTCCGCAATCCAGCATGCGTTGGTTGCCGTCACCTGTGTCAATAACCCCGTAGCCCACCCGGGCCAGGCCGGGATCAATCCCGAGGATGCGCATGGGCTGAGTTTGAGGCGATCAGGCGGCGACGGCCAGTTCGAAGTCGGTCCGATCGCTGCTTTCGCTGCGTTCGAACACCTTGCAGAACACCTTCACGACGCGGTCGCCGGAGTCCACCTGCTCAAGCGGATCCTTGCGCAGTCGGTGGCGTAGACAGCAGGACGCAACACGGGCCACATCCTCTTCGGTCACTTCCGTTCGGCCCTCAAAGGCGGCAAGGGCCCGGGCTGCGCGGTTGGTCACGATGTCGCCCCGCAGACCATCAACGTCCAGTTCGCCGCAGACAGCGGAGATGCGCAGGCGCAGGTCTTCGTCGATGCTCACCTGGCCGAGCAGCTGCTGAGCCTCGACAACTTTCTGCTGCAGTGCGTTCTGATTGATTTCCACCGCTCCGGAAAAAGCATCGGGGTCGCTGTCGAAGGCGGTTCTCTGATCCACCACCTGAACGCGCAGTTCAGGGTCACGAACCGTGCGCACTTCCACACTCATGCCGAATCGGTCCAGCAGCTGGGGGCGCAGCTCACCTTCCTCCGGGTTCCCTGAGCCGATCAGAACAAAGCGCGCCGGGTGACGGACGGACACACCTTCCCGTTCAACGGTGTTCCAGCCTGATGCTGCCGAGTCGAGCAAAACGTCAACGAGGTGATCATCGAGAAGATTGACCTCATCGACGTAGAGGAGTCCTCGGTTGGCCTTGGCTAACAGCCCTGGTTCAAACGCTCGTACGCCTTCGCTGAGCGCTTTTTCAATATCAATCGTTCCGCAGAGACGATCCTCTGTGGCACCCAGAGGCAGATCAACCATCGGCACCTGGCGTGGTTCTGTGCTCAGGCTTTCTCCCTGCACCATTCGCTCGCGAACTTCGCTGCTCTGAAGGTCTGGGTCTGATGCGGAGCTGTTGTAGGGATCCCCAGCAACAACGTCGATATCGGGCAACAGGTCCGCAAGGGCTCGAATCGTGGTCGATTTACCCGTTCCACGGTCACCCATGATCATCACTCCGCCAATGCGGGGATCAATCACGTTGAGCAGCAGAGCCAACTTCATCTCCTCCTGACCAATCACCGCAGTGAAGGGGAAAACCCTGCGCTTCCTGGGGGCTGTCACGGGCAGATTCTTTAGCGTGTGCTGGATTGTTTCACAGGCCGCACGGTGATCACTTGCGGTGGCGTCGCATCGGCTGGATAGATCAGTCGAATCCGCACATCTTTCCGCTCGCCAGGACGCAATGACAGCTCACCCAGAGGAGGGCCCTCCTGTCCCTGCCGCAGGACCAGATGAACGGTTTGTCGTCCCAGAGGGCGTTCCTTCTCATCGTGCAATCCATTCACCTCTACGGGGCCGCGAAACATGACCGGGCCTTTGGCATCAGAGCGAAATTGCAGACCACCGATGGCTCGATCGGTTTTCAACGGCGACTCAAGGGCCACAACGAGTGTCTGCTGATTCGATCCCCGGTTGTGCAGCGGCAGAGTGAGGTCATATTCCACGCCGTAGTTCCCATGGGCCGCCCAGGCTGTCCCTGGGTAAAAGGCCTTGAGTTCGGCAGTCTGAACCTGACCCGTTCCCAGGGTTCCCCGTTCGAGGCTGCTGATGGGCCAAGACACCGGCTGGCCATTGATGCTGAGGCTGTCCCGTCCGGGATCAGTCAGGCGGGCTTGCCATCGGCTGCCGATCTGTACACCGCTGACTCGGGAGTAGACGATCGGTCCGCGTTTGCCTCGAGGGGTTGGCTTGTGCTCCTTGCGACTGAGTTTTTCCTGATTCAACAGCGCGATCCAGTCCTGATCACTGGGGGCTTGATGGCCTTCACCGTGGGAGGCGAGTGTCGCAACTTGCACCGGCCCTGAGGTGTGGAATCGCAGCTGCAGATTGCGGCCATTGAGGAGAGGATCGAGGCCTTGAACGGGAATCGGAAGTTGCAGCAGTCGCGTCGCTGCTCCCGGTTGGAGGGTCCAGTCACGAGCCGTCAGTTCAGTTGCCCGTCTTCGGCTCAGCAGGTCGCCGGCGACCCTGCTTCCAGGCCCGGCCGCAACGATCTCCGTCGTTTCCCGCATCAGGGCCGGCAGCGGCAGGAAAGGAGCAGCTGTCTGCCCTTTTTGGGTGGCCTGCGATAAGGAGGTGCTGCCTTCAAGCAGCGTCAACTTCACAGGTTCATCCCCTTGCGGTGCCATGAGCAGCGCCAGCCAGAGGGTGGATTCGAGGCTGTCATCGTTCCCGGCATACACGTGATGACTGAACAGGTCGAAACGACCGTTCAGAGTCACGTTGATGGATGCTTCACCACCGGCTTCAAAGGTGGAGAACAGGATCCCTTCCTGCTCGATCAGCTCAGGGTTGTTGTCGTTGACCATGGGCACCGCATCCAGCTGACCTGGCAGCGGAAGAACGCGCTGATCTCGTCGAAATGGCTCTGCCACAGCAGGAGACACGAGCAGCGACAGGCTGATCAGCGCCGCTTTCCAAACGTTTGAATCGATCATGAAGCTTGGAATGGGGCTGTAACCGGTTGAAGGTGGGGAGCCATTGCCTTCGCCATGGCGCGAATCAGATTGGTGGAACGGGGGTCATTAAAAGGACCTTTCACCAGGAATCCAGCCACGGCTCGGCGGCCATCCGGTAGTTCAATCAGGCCTGCATCGGCGTAGGCGATGCCGATGTCTCCTGTTTTATTGAGAACCCTGTAGCCCTTCCGGGCCAGGCTGCTGTCGGGCTCCCCCTGGGCTCCCCCAAGGCCCTGCATCAGGCCCGTTGGAAGCAGGGTATTCGTCACGGAAGTCTCCATGACTTGGCGGAACAGATCCCGGCTGCGTGGACTCAGAAGATCCCCGCTGTCCACCAAGGCGATGCTGCGGCTCAGGTCATGGGCGCTGGTGGTGTTGGTGCCATCCAGATCCGGGAGCCAGTTGTTGATCACGGTGGCCGGCAGTCCAAGGCTGCGGAAACGTTCGTTCACCACTTGCTGACCTCCGGCCCGTTCGATCAGCAGATTGGTGGCTGAGTTGTCGCTGATGCGAATCATCTCAGTGGCGACTTCATAGGTCGGGAAGCGGCTTCCGACCGGTCTTGAGGCCATCCAGCCAGCGCCACCGCCCACCAGATCCTCAGTCAGCTCC
>CAJWLE010000078.1:0-8506 GCA_913042965.1 uncultured Synechococcus sp. | reverse complement strand
ACAAGAAGACCCACCGTGACAAGCATCACGAGGATGATTGAGCTGGTTCGGCCTAGGGCACGAGCCATCAACCAACGACAGGGCAGATCCAGCAGAAAGGCGATCAGAGCGGCAGTGAGAAACAGCCCCGGGAACGGGGCGAACTGCACCAGAACGCGTTTGAGCACGAACGCATTCAGACCCACCAGCGGCAGAACCAATCCGAGCCGAAGCCAGGTGGGCCAGAAGGTCATGACCGGCGAAGCCAGATGAAATCAGCGTTAATCAACAGGGTTAAGACGGCTGGTTGCACTGACGTAATGGCACCAGAAAGCCAGCCAGGCTGCAATGCCGAGGAACTTGAACCCTTCCTCAAACACCTGAACCGTCTGATAAACCGTCTCGTACGGGAACGGGAAAATCTGCTGAAAAACCCCCTGCAGAGCATCCGTGACGACGGATGCACCGAGCAGAACCACCGCCAGCACGAACGTGTCGCCAGCGAAGCGTTTCAACGGACCGCGAAATTTGAACAGCAGCAACCCTGTGAAAAAGGCATAGGTGACGTACAGGAACGCCTCACCGAGGTAGCGGTCGTGCACGAGGAACATGTCGTCCAGGCAAAGCCAGAGTGAAAAACCGCCGCCGCAGTAGGCGAACTGGCGATACAGCGCAGGACCTTGGATCTGCCGTGTCGCCGCTGCGAACAACGCAATCGCCGCAGCCGCCATCCACAGCAGATAGCCAACGCTGGAAAGAAATCCCTGGCCTAATGGCGCATCACAGGATTGGGCCAGGTCACGCAAGACCAGCTTGGCGCTGATGCCTTCGGCATTGCTCCAGAGCAAGGCGACGGCATAAACCACAACTGCTGGCAACAGGGTGCGCAGAACCGTGGAGCGGATGGTGGACATCGTCATGACCTCATGACTTCATTTGGGCGAGATAGTCGCTGCTCCCCAAATCGAGCAGGCGGGAATCCTTGGCCACCACCGTGTCATGCAGGCTGCTGCGGTAGTCCGCCAGGCGCTGAGCCAAACCGGCGTGCGCCACCGAAAGGATCTGTGCCGCAAGCAGGCCGGCATTGAGACCACCGCCGATGGCAACGGTGGCCACAGGAACACCACCAGGCATCTGCACGATGGAGTGGAGTGAATCCACTCCGGAGAGCGCCCGACTCATCACCGGGACGCCGATCACCGGCAGGGTGGTGAGGGACGCCACCATCCCGGGCAGATGGGCCGCTCCTCCAGCCCCGGCAATAATCACGCCAAAGCCCTGATCACGGGCTTTTTGAGCGAAATCCACCATTTCAAGCGGCGTGCGGTGAGCCGAAAGCACCCGGACCTCCACCTCCACACCCATATCCCTCAAGATGGCTGCGGCCGGCTCCATGGTGGGCAGGTCGGAATCGCTGCCCATCACCAGGGCCACACGGGGAAGCACTGTCGTCATTCGCAGTGAACAGCAAGACTGCCATCGTCCCGCAACCGCCCCTAGCAGCCAAACCCGATGCGACGGATCACCGACGTGCGGCTGCCGCATCCCCGTCTGGGCGATACGGATCAACGTCACACCCTCACCCTGGATCAAAACCTGAACATCCAGGCGATTCAGCGGATGGCTGTCGGTGATACGGAGGCAGCCAACAACTGGAAGGGCGACTGGATCAGCCCCCGAGGCATCGACCTGCAAATCAACGGCGGCCTTGGGTTGGCGTTTCCGGAACTCACCCCAGCTGACTTGCCCCGACTGCTTCAGCTGCTGGAGCTTCTCTGGCAGGACGGGGTGGAGGCGATTGCACCAACCCTGGTGACCTGTGGGGTGGCACCCCTGCGCCAGGCCCTTGCGGTGCTGCGGGAGGCCCGCTCCAACGCCGGAGCTGGATGTTGCCGGCTGCTGGGGGCTCACCTGGAAGGTCCGTTCCTTGCGGAGGCCCGCCGAGGCGCCCATCCCCGCGAACACCTGGCAGCTCCGAGCCTGAACGCTCTGGAGGAACGGATCGGTGGGTTTGAAACTGAGATCTCGCTGGTGACGCTGGCCCCTGAGCTGGAGGGGGCCTCCAGCGTGATTCAACGGCTGCGAGAACTGGGCATCGGCATAGCGCTCGGCCACAGCGCTGCCACAGACGTGCAGGCCCGGGCCGGTTTTGATCAGGGCGTCGGCATGATCACCCATGCCTTCAACGCCATGGCAGGGCTGCACCACCGGGCACCGGGACCGCTTGGCGAGGCATGCCGTCGCGGCGGCATCGCGCTGGGGCTGATTGCCGATGGCGTGCATGTGGATCCAACGATGGCGGTGCTGCTGCAACGGCTGGCGCCCGAACAGACCGTGCTGGTCAGCGATGCGCTGGCCCCCTACGGCTTGAACGATGGCGAACACCGCTGGGACGCACGCGTGCTTCTGGTGAAGAACGGCACCTGCCGTCTGGACGACGGCACCCTCGCCGGCGTGACCTTGCCGCAGCTTGAGGGGGTGAAACGTCTCGCCCGCTGGAGCGGCGCTCCGTCTGCAGCCATCTGGAGTGCCACCGTGGCCCCAAGACAGGTTCTCGCCGACACACCATCGATCCAGGACGCACTGATCGGCCGCTCCCTGAACGACCTTCTGCGCTGGACCATGGCCGACGGAGAGTTGCACTGGAGCTGCGCTGCTTAGGATCCCGCCGTCTCAGCACCTAACCCGATGGCCACCGATCAGCTGCTGGAACAGAAACAGGCCGAAAAAAAGGAGGTGAAGGGCTACTTCGAGACCACCGGCTTTGATCGCTGGAACCGCATCTACAGCGAAAGCGACGATGTGAACAAGGTGCAGCGCAACATCCGCATCGGTCATCAGAAGACGGTGGATGAAGTGCTGGCCTGGATCAAAGAGAGCGAGGAACTCAACGAGGCGAGCTTCTGCGATGCCGGCTGCGGCGTCGGCAGCCTGAGCCTGCCGTTGGCGGCCCTGGGCGCCGGATCAATCAGCGCCAGCGACATCTCCGAAGCGATGGCCAGCGAAGCGGACCGGCGTGCCAGAGAAGCCGGACTCGACATGAACAAGCTCCGCTTCAGCGCCTCGGATCTGGAGAGCATCCAAGGGTCGTTCCACACGGTGTGCTGCCTGGATGTGTTCATCCATTACCCGCAGCAACCGGCTGAAGAGATGGTGAAACACCTCTGCAGCCTCACCGAGGAGCGGTTGATCGTGAGCTTTGCGCCTTACACCCCACTGCTGGCGTTGTTGAAAGGCATTGGCCAATTGTTTCCTGGCCCCAGCAAAACAACCCGTGCCTACACCTTGAAGGAGGCCGGCATTGTGAAAGCAGCGGAAGCCTGTGGCTTCAAGTTGGTGCGCCGCAGCCTCAACAAGGCGCCTTTCTACTTTTCACGGCTGATCGAATTCCGCAAAGCGTGAATGTCATCGGAAGGTGGATCCGCGCAGAGCTCTGCGCCTCTTAGTTGAGGGAGGCCACTCAGTTTCCAGGCGTGTAAGCGGTAGCCGCCATCTCCAGGAGTTGCATAGGCCGCGATCTCACGGTTGAGCTGGTAAAGCGGATCGCCCAACAACGGGCTTCCCAACTGCGCCAGATGAATACGAATTTGATGGGGGCGGCCTGTGGTGATCATCACCTCCAGACGATCACCAACCGCGGTTCGCTCCAGAAGCCTCATTTCCGAATGGGCGGAAAGACGTTTGCGCACGGGCTCACCCCCCATCGGTTCCGGGCCCCAGATCCATCCCAGCAACGGATGCTGCCGCTCGACCACATCGGCATTCACCGTCAGGCTGCACCCCTGCTCCAACTCCGGGACCTGGCGAGCCCAGGCCTGATACACCTTGCGGCAGCCTCCATCCGGACGGAACTGCTTCGAAAGTGAAGCCCGGGTCTGGGGATTCCTGGCACACACCTGCAATCCCGAGGTGTAACGCCCGAGTCGATGCACCGGCCGTGCTCCGGTCGACTCCAGCAGTGCCGTAAGCGTATGGCTCAAAAATCCACCCCCAGGCACCACCGGTAAGCCCGACGGCTTATTGATCACCATCACGTCACCGTCGTCATGGATCGTGTCCCACTGATCGGGGATCGCCTGTTCCAGCCAGGGTGGGCGCCGCCAGTGAATCTGTTCAGCGCCTGTCAGCACAACATCCGTCGCCAACGTCTGCCCGTTGCACTCCAGCTCTCCGTTGGCGATCCGCTCTCGCCACAACATCGCAGGGGAATGGCTGTAGCGCCGAGCCATCCATTCGCTCAACAGACTGCCAGAGGCATCCAGAGGCACGCGATCGCGATAGGTCCAGCCCTGGTTGAGAGCCGCCTTGCGCCAGCCGGTTCTCAAGTCACCAGTCGGTGCTCAAGGGCATAGCGCACCAGTTCGGTGCGGCTTGAGGTGCCCGTTTTGTTGAACAACCGGCTCACGTACTTCTCCACATTGCGGATCGACGTCTCCAGTTGCCTAGCGATTTCTTTGTTCATCAAGCCTTCGGCCACCAACTGGAGCACGCTCGCTTCCCGAGGCGTGAAGCTGTGCTCAACCGGATCGGTGGAGGGCAGCGCTTCAGCCTGCGCCAGCAGCGAGCGGATTTCCGTGATCTGCTTCGCCATCTGACCCATATCCGTATCGGCAAAACGCGCCGCTTCCTGCAGCAACCGTTGCTGACGCTGGGCCACATTGCGCACCCGCGCCACCAGCTCATCCGGGTCGAACGGTTTGGGGATGTAGTCATCCACCCCAGCCAAATAGCCCTGGGTGCGGTCGGCGGTCATCCCCTTCGCGGTGAGGAAGATCACTGGCGTACCGCCGAGCCGTTCATCCGCCCGCAGCTTTTGCAGCAAGCCATAGCCATCCAGCCGCGGCATCATCACGTCGCTGATCACCACATCGGGCAGCATCTGCTGGGCCTTGGCGAATCCTTCTTCGCCATCCACCGCCGTCGTCACATCGAACCCCTCGTCCTCGAGGTAGGCCTGCACGGCTGTGCGCAGGCCCGGTTCGTCATCCACCAGCAGCAGGCGCGGAGCCGGCGCCGCGGCCTCTGCCGATTCAGCGGTGTTGGAAGGGGCGTCGCTCATGGCCGGGATCGCTATGGCAGCAATGTATGGAGCCTGCTCTCAGGGGGCCAGTGCGGGTAACTGCTCCTGACGTTCGGGGATCAGGGTCGAAAAGCCCATATCCAGTGCTTTCTGGCGCAACAAGCCAGGGTCGGTTCCCGCCACCTCCGGCACACAGGCAGCCCACCACACCAGGTGATCCTCCCGGTTGATTTCACTCACTGCACCACCGGGATTGAGCGTGCGCACATACACCGCCGAAGCGGTGCGCTTGACCCGGACAGGCCGGGTGGGGCTGCAACGCACCGATTCGAAATAGACGTTGATGTCGTTGGGTGACTCCTCCCAAAGGCGATAGCGACGCGACTGGGGGTCGGTGGCGACCTGCTCGATGGAATAGATGCCGAGGGTCAGCTCCCCACCGGCCACGGGCCGCTGAATCAACAGCTGCAGATCCTGAGGCCGCTGGGCCTTCATCTCATCCATCACGTCCTGACGACTGAAACTTTGCCCCGGCAGGGGGGCGAACACCAGGCTCAGGCCCAGCAGAACGAACGGGACGCGCAGACCCATGCCGGAGAGCAGCGAAAGGGCCACCATGATCGCAACTGCTCCAAGCGTCAGCTGACCAACCAGCCCCTGCTTCTGGATTTCCAGGCGACCACCCCGTGCGCCCGTGAAGTGGTGGACGCCATGGCGCCGTATTGGAGCGAAGCCTGGGGCAATCCCTCCAGCCGCCAGCATCGACTGGGCCTGCATGCCTCCGCCGCGGTGAATCTGGCCCGGCGACAGCTGGCCGAAAGTCTGGACCTGGCTCCAGAACGGGTGGTGTTCACCAGCGGCGCCACAGAAGCCAACAACCTGGCCCTGTTGGGCCATGCCCGCCACTGGGGACGCGGCCATGTGATCAGCGTGAGCACCGAACACCATGCCGTACTGGATCCCCTGATTCAGCTGAAGCGCGAAGGCTTTGCGGTGACGCTGCTGCGGCCGGGAGCCGATGGCCTGATCGATCCGTCACAACTGCAGGACGCGATCACCGCCGACACCCGACTGGTGAGTGTGATGGCCGCCAACAACGAGATCGGAGTGCTCCAGCCCATGGAGGACATCGCTGCGATCTGCCGCCGCCAGGGCATCACCCTCCACAGCGATGCCGCCCAGGCCTTTGGACACATCCCATTTCAGCCGGATCAACTGGGGCTGGATCTGGTCAGTCTGAGTGCCCACAAGCTCTATGGCCCGAAGGGGATCGGAGCGCTGGTGGTTCGCGAGGGCATCGAGCTGGAACCCCTGCAGTGGGGTGGCGGCCAGGAGGCAGGGCTGCGCGCTGGCACGCTGCCGACGTCACTGATCGTTGGGTTTGCAAGGGCGGCCCAACTGGCCATGGCCGATCTGCCGGAGCGACAGAAACAGCAGAAGGCACTACGGGATCAGCTCTGGACTGAACTCAGGCGGCGCATCCCCGAGCTTCAACGCAACGGAGCCGAGCAACCAAGGCTGAGCCACAACCTCAACATCACCATCCCCGGCGTTAACGGAGGGCGACTGCACCGGGCCCTGCGACCCCACCTGGCCTGCAGCAGCGGTTCAGCCTGCAGCAATGGCGAACCCTCCCATGTGCTGCAGGCCCTTGGCCGCAGTCGCTCCGAAGCCGAAGCATCCCTGCGGCTGAGTCTTGGCCGCACCACCACAGGGGAAGACATTCACCAAGCGGTGATCGCCATCTGTGATGCCGTTGCTGCAGCCCACCGCTGATCTCCCTACGGTCCGAATGATTGATCCGGATCCATGACCAGCAGGGCCGAGCTTTCCGTTGGTACCGCCATCCAAGAAGGCTGGAGAGCCTTTCGCCTGGCCCCCTGGGCCTTCGTTGGCTTTGTGCTGCTCAGCTCGCTGCTGGCCCAGTTGGCCAATCTCGTTCCCCTGCTGGGAGCTGTAGCAGCGATGTTGGTGAACCTTTGGGGAGGCGTTGGCCTGATCCGCGGCTCCTGGATTGCTCTGGGGGGCACCCGCCCTCGCTTTGAAGATTTCACCCGCTGGAACAGTGTTGCCATCTGGCGCCTGTTCAGCCGTCAGTTCGTGCTGGTTCTGCTGCTGCTGCCCATCGCCCTGCTGTTCTTTGTCGTGGCCCTCCAGGCTTCCGATGCCTGGTCCGTGTTCGGTCCATTGATGAATCTGGCGCTGACGGTGGACCCCAGCGACCCACAGTTAGCGGAAGCGGGAAGTGACGCCGCTCTGGAGCTGGCCATCAATTTCAGCCGCAGCCCCCTGGCCTTGCTGACCGTGGCCATTGGCTGGCTGTTCGCTACTTACATCCAGGTGAACCAAAGCTTCCTCGGCTTCATTGCCCTGCTGGAGGGCCGCAACCCGATCGCGACCATTCGGCGAGGCATCAGCGTGGTGCAGGGCCAATGGTGGCAGGTGTTCGGCCTGTTGATCCTGCAGCTGGTGATCTTGCTGCTGGGTGTGTTGGCTTGTCTGGTGGGTCTGGTGGCCGCAGCTCCGATCTGCCTGTGCATCACGGGCGCCGCCTACCGACAGCTGTTCGGCCAAGAAGACCAAGCAGGCCTGCTCAGGGCTGAGTGACCCTGCGGGCCAAGCGCCACTTGGCACTGCGGCTGCGTGGATTGCGTTCCTCTTCCTCGGGTGTGGCCACCACAGGTTTGCGGGTGATGCGTTGCAGTCGCTCATCCCTCAGGAAGGCAGTCTTCACACGCCGATCCTCGAGGGAGTGAAAGCTGATGATCCCGAGGACGCCGTCCGGTTCCAGCCAACCTGGAGCCTGCTCAAGCAATCGATCGAGCACCCCCAGCTCATCGTTCACCGCGATACGCAAGGCCTGAAAGGTGCGCGTTGCCGGATGGATTCGGCCCCGGCGTGCCTTGGGGGGATAGCACCCCGCGACGGCATAGGCCAAGGCCGCTGTTCCGCTGTACGACCCCGCTGATGCCAGATCGGCCTTGATCCGCCGCGCGATGCGACGCGACAGCCGCTCCTCGCCATAGCCGTAGATCAGATCCGCCAGCTCATGTTCCTCCAGGCGAGCAATCAGTTCAGCAGCCGTTTCGGCATCCCCGGATCCGTTCATTCGCATGTCCAACGGTCCGTCCAGTCGAAAGCTGAAGCCCCGCTCAGCCACATCCAGCTGCGGACTGCTCACCCCCAAATCAGCCATCACCATCAGGGCTGGCTCATCGGGTTCGTAATCGGCGAAGTTCGTGGCCACAATCGTGACCCGATCGTTGAATGGAGCCAGACGTTCAGCCGCTGCGGCACGGGCCGTGGGGTCCTGATCCAGTCCGATCAACCTCAAGCCTGGGCATTGCTCCAGCAAAAGAGCGCTGTGCCCACCTCCGCCAAGGGTTGCATCGATCAGCACCCCCTCCTTACGGGGCAGTTGCTCAGCGGCCTCCAGCACCGCATCGGCCAGCACGGGCACATGGCTGAAGGGGGGCACAAGGCACAGACGAAGACTCCTTAAGATCT
>CAJWLE010000077.1:0-8537 GCA_913042965.1 uncultured Synechococcus sp. | reverse complement strand
CTCATCACTCTCATTGCTACTCAGATCCCAGGCCTGGATCGCATCAACCCGGGGTCTGTGATCCTCAGCGGCGTGATCATGCTGGAATTTCTGGGCTGGCAGGTGGCCGCTGATCTGGTGAACAAGGGCCTGAGAGCCTCCATCGCCGACAAAGAGGTCACCTACGACCTGGCACAGCTGATGGAACCGCAGGTGGATCCCGTGAGCTGAAGAGGTTTTGCTGAAGCGATCATCCAGCGCTTCTGACGTAAGTCAGCGGAAACCTTTCAACGGCACTAAGAAGGAAGTCGACACTTTGACACCTTCTTAGTGACTGATCACGAATCTCAGACAGCGACGACCACTGCTGTTCTCCAGCGCAATGGAGCCGCATTCGCGAGCGGTGATCTCGACGCCATCCTGAAGAACTATGCGGAGGATGCCGTCGTGATTCGACCCGGCGCCACTTACCGCGGCCATGACGAACTTCGGGAGATGTTCCGGAGAATTCTGAACACCATGTCAACGTTCAAACCCAACCACAGCACGACCACGGTGTCTGGAAAGTTGGGTCTTCTGACCTGGTTGGCCCTCAGCAACGATGGACAGATCGCCCAAGGCATTGACAGCTTCGTTGTGGAAAACGACCGGATCGTTGCTCAGTCGTATGTCGGAGCTCTTTGAAGGTGGGGCAAATCCATGTATGGGGAAACCGGGCCGCCGGTGCTCCGCTTGAACGTGAAACCATCAACGACAAGGCTCCAGGGCCCGACGAAGTCCTGATTGAAGTTCTTTATTGCGGGCTTTGTCACAGCGACCTCCTGCGCATCGACTCCGAACGCACCCCTGATGCTCCACCGGCAGTGAGTGGGCATGAAGTCGTGGGTCGGATTGTGGCCGCAGGCCATCAGGTCGATCCCAAGCGCATCGGCAATTTGGTTGGCCTGGGTTTCATCGCAGGAACCTGTCGCCATTGCGACTTTTGCTTGGGGGGGCGACAGACCCTCTGCGCTGACCTGGAGAGCACCATCATCGACCGTCCCGGCGGGTTTGCGAGTCACGTCAGAGCTCATCAGGACTGGGCCATTCCGTTACCCAAAGACATGGACCCCAAAACTGCTGGCCCCTTGTTCTGCGCAGGCGTGACGGTGTTTGAGCCCCTGTTCTCAGGGAACATCTCACCCACCGCCAGGGTCGCTGTGATCGGTGTTGGTGGACTGGGACACCTTGCGCTGCAGATCTGTCGCGCATGGGGATGTCACGTCACTGGCATCAGCCGTTCGCCCAGTAAGGACCAGGAAATCCTGAACTTCGGTGCTCATGCTGTGCAACGCCTGGGAGAACTGGATCGATGCCAAAAGCAGTTCGACCTGATCATCAACACCAGCGACCACGAACTCGATTGGGATGCCGTGATCGGGGCCTTGGCACCTCAGGGATGCCTCCATCAACTCGGACTGTGCAAATCACCGATACCGCTGAAGGTTTTCCCCTTTGTGAAGGGCAATCTGAGCTTCCGAGGCTCACTCACATCGACTCCAACCGGCACTCAGCGCATGCTGGATTTCTGTAGTCGTCATGCAATCTCTCCAAAAGTGGAACTTCTCCCGATGGCAGAGATCAACACCGCCATTTCCCGATTGAGAAAGGGTAATGTGCGCTACCGATTTGTGTTGGAAGGTCCTGCCTGAGGCAACAAAAAAGCCCTCTCAAATAAGGGAGCTGAAACTTGCTTTGACGGAGCAAATCAGAAGAAGCCGTTCATTTCGAACATGAACACCTGGCCACCAGCAGTACCCCCTCAGGAGGATGCTTCGGCATAAGGCAATCGAAGCGTGGGACAAGATGTTGAAAATATGCTGGAGAAGATGCCCTCCTCCTGTGCGCTATGTCACCGCTCGAAAAAATTTTCTCTGCCAAGGTGAGACCAGATGAATCTCTCTAGTGGCTGCTGCTTATCTCAACAACGTCCGTGTGCTCTGTAAGGAGGGTTGCGAGGAAAAATTCATCGCAGAAACTGAGCAATGGGTCAACCCACAGGGCATGTTGGACGCCTATTGGGCAAAGACTGGAGAGCGCAGCTACTGCTTTGTAGGTCTATGGGACAGCGAAGAAAGCCTGGTCGCTGCACGTCCTCAAATGATCGTTCACCTGAACAAGGTCCGGGAGTTATTTGAGGAGCTATCTCCTGAGCTGGGTGTCACCGATCCTGTTTCTGGATCAGTGGTGACCCATAAAGGCTGATTGCAGGCTCGAGGCGATGCCGTCGACCATTGAGGTGATGCTCATGTCATCTCAGAACTTTCTTGGGTATGGAGGGTTCCCTGCCATCTCAACGTTGATCTCCCTGCAGATGTTCATCCATGCCCCCAATCCGAAGTTCACGCCATTGGGGCCGTCAATGAATTCTTGAAATTCCTCTGCTGTGATCCCCTCGCGCACTTCCCAGATGCAGAAGGCAGGACCTTCAGGGCCAATGGGACAGAACGAGTGGTTGTAAAACCCTGCTTCTAGGTTTTTGGCGACTGCCTCATCCCAGCCACCACCTGGAGCCATAGCTGCTTGTGCCGTCTCCCACCACTGCTGCGCTTTGCCTGCGCGGAACTCGTGATGAACGTGAAAGAACTTGGATGCCATGAAGCGGTTAGCTTTCGGCAGATCCTCGGTTGAGAACTCAGCCTTCGTTGTCTCTTGCAGCACTCCGCAGCAACTGAATATTTCTCGGTTGGGTGCCATCCACCGGTGTGCTGCCCCTGATCGAATCGGGTGGAGATCACATTCCACAGTCGGTATCGATTTAAGCTGAAGCCCCTGATGTCACAGACGTATTTGAGATGCGTCCAAGCTTTCTGCTTTCGACCGGACGCGGACCCACGTCAGCATCAAGCTTGAGTCCGTCTGCTTTAGGGGAATCAACGTCTTCGCTATTTCCATCAAG
Organism: uncultured Synechococcus sp.; assembly: GCA_913042965.1. Lineage (GTDB taxonomy): Bacteria > Cyanobacteriota > Cyanobacteriia > PCC-6307 > Cyanobiaceae > Parasynechococcus. The sequence goes on along the minus strand of CAJWLE010000077.1, from coordinate 5,620 downwards.
ATGACCCCTGGATCTGCTTCAGGTCGGTCCGCTCCAAGGTGAAAGGGCTGTTCGTAAAACACACCAAGACTGAACAAGCTATGTTGAAATTTCTTAGACGCTTTTGTCGAGATGACCGAGACAACTGTTCTTGACTTCAAGCTCAGCAATACTTTTGAGGAATATTGCGCCTACATGAATGCGCCTGAGCAGCAGGCAATGTTTGATGAGATGGGAGTTAAGACCTTCTACATCGGAGTCTGCAAGGACGACCCCGGTAGAGCCACAGTGATATTCCAGGGACCTGAAAATATTCTCTATGACATCTTTGTGAATCCAGAAACCAAGCCCGTTGTTGAAGCTTCTGGCCATATCTACGACGGCACAGTTGTTACACGTTGGCTTGCTTGAACCAGATAGGTGGCGCTTCCCACTGCGGAAGCACTGATCACAGGTCTTTAGTAATTGGCTGCTGCAGACCTTCCAGGGCCCGAGAACCGATGTTCTTTTCGATCGGTCAAAGGGGACTAAAAACCAATTTCAAGCCAACAGCCATTCCAAAACCCATACCTAGGGTCTGACTGGGAGAAACGGCAACGTTCGGCTCCAAAAAAGAGGCGGCTAGGGAGGCCGCCCATGACCAAAGGGGATGCGTCGACAAGGCTGGTATAACCAGCGAGACCACCCTCTCCAAGTTGTTGGTCCTTCTGTGGGTGTTGTTAACGAAGTTCAGAAAAAAGGGGGTGATCCCTCAGCACCCCCGCGTTCTCGACGCATGCCCCCTTCACCGGAAGGAAGCCTCGTGAGGTTGATGTAAGAACGACCCATCAGCCGTTGCCATGACGACCAAACAGCGGCTGGGTGTGGAACCCATAAAAAAGGAAGGCCCCCTCAGGCCTCCCAGGTTCGACGCATTCATGCCCCCCTGAAAGGGCTGCACTGATCGTCGCTAACCAAGGGCCCGGTTCGCTATGCGTATTTCCTCCCATTGAGAAGAGGGGCCGGCGGGGAGCAAGGTTCAAGGAAGTCAGGGCTTGCCAAACCCTGCTGCAAACTTCAAAAGGCTGCTGCTGTTCGTTGCGTCCTTCATTGACTGGTGCCCCGTAGATCCGTACGCCGTGTTCTGGCGCTTGCCCTGAGCCTCGGGCTTGGTGCGGCTGCTCAGGCTGAGTCGCGTCTGGAACGCTTGCTGAAGCCTCACTCCACGACAGGCGTCTGGCTGACCAACAGTCCCAGCACTCTCTATTACGACCGTGCCCGCATCGGTGAAGCGATGAATGAGCTCCAGGCGGCCGGCTTTAACCGGGTGCTGCCGAATGTCTGGAGTCGTGGCACCACCTTTCACCCAAGCGCCTATGCCCCGGTGGAGCCTTCGTTGCGAAAAGCCGGCGTTGCCATCGATCCGATCTGCACCCTGGTTGAGGAAGGTCGCAAGCGCGGCATTCAGGTAATGCCCTGGTTTGAGTACGGGCTGATGGAGCCCGCGACGTCCCGGGTGGTGCAGCACAACCCCGAATGGGTTCTCTCCCGTGCCGATGGTCAGCGGTGGATGACTATGCATGGCAGCCATCGCATGGCCTGGCTGAATCCCGCCCATCCAGCGGTGAAAGAAAGGTTCATTGGTCTTGTGTTGGAAACCCTGAAGCGCTGCCCAATGCAGGGCTTGCAGCTGGATGACCATTTCGCCTGGCCGGTGCAATTCGGTTACGACGCCTTTACGGCGGATCTTTATGAGCAGGAGACAGGCAGCCCACCGCCTGTTGATCACACCAATCATCAATGGATGTCATGGAGGCGGCGAAAACTGACGCAATTGCTGCGGGACCTGCGCTCCCGTCTTCAACAGGACGGCCTGTCCAGTCGGATCAGTCTGTCCCCCGGCCCGTTCCGGCAGTCCTACAACCTGTGGCTGCAGGACTGGAAGCTATGGGCTTTCGGCGAGCTGATCGATGAACTCGTTGTTCAGAACTACGCCTATTCCGTGAAGGGTTTTGAGCGGGATCTCGATCAGCCTGCTCTGCGCAAGGCTCGGGATTGGAAGCTTCCCATCCAGATCGGAATCCTGGCGGGCTTTGGTCAACGCACCACCTCCACAGCGGATTTACAGGCCAAGGTGCGCCTGGCTCGTGATCGCGGTTTTGGCGTGATTTTCTTTTACTGGGAGGGTCTTTGGGGACGCCATGTGCCTGAACATCAGCGAAACCAGCGTTTCCGGGATTTACAGGAACTGGGATCTCAACCCTGAAGGACAGGGATCACAGCCATGACAGAAACAGAGCTCAATCGTCTGCGAGCCAAGCTTCGCCGCCTTGATTTCACTGAAGTGTCAATCAACTCCTGCTTGCACAAATTCGAGGCCGACCTTGAGACCTACGCCTCTGCATCACGGGTGATCGAGGCCTGGGAGCGCCCGGATCCCTCCCAAACGGTGCTGCAGGCCCTGGCCTGCGGATTGATTGCGGCGGTGCTGGGCGGTTGGTTCGCATCCGTGTCCTGAAACGACGGCTTGAAACGACCAACCGACATTCATGCCCGACGTTCAATCACTGCAACTGATTCTGTTCAGCGGTGGAGTGGCACTCACCTGTTCAGTGCTCGTCCTTTCCTTTGGTCGCACCGATCGAGCCGAGCGTGAGAGAAGTGGCCGCCGACGGATGCGCAAACGCCTCAATCGAATGCTGCGGCTTCCATCGGACTGATTACGGCCGGCGAAGGAACAGCAGCACCATGCAGAGAACTCCGATGAGGGGGCCTGGGGGTAGATCCAGCAGCACCGCCAGCATCATTCCTCCACCGCAGAGCAAGAGCCCTGTACCAGAGGATTTCAGGATCAGGTTTCGCAGGCTGGTGCTGCGTTCCACATGAACCAGCACCGGGGCGCAGAGCAGACCGATCACCAGCACGATGCCAACGGCTGTGATGGCGCTGATCACCACCAGTGCCGTAATCACGATCGCGGTGAAACGGATCTGACTGACGGGACGTCTTGCTGCAAGAGCTCCTTCGGGATCGACCCCGATGAACACCAGATCCTGATAACAGGTCGTGAAAAGCAGCACGAGGGCGAGGGCTGCTACGCCGGTGCGCACCAGATCAATCCCACCTGCGGCAAGGATGTCGCCGAACAGAATCGATTCGAGATCGATACGGGCTTTCAGCAGTGGCACCAGCAGGACACCGAGGGCCGTGAATCCAGCCAGCACGGTGTTCATGGAGCCCTCTTCACGCCCTCGGAAGCGTTGGTTCAATCGCTCCGCCACCAAGGCGCCGATCAGGCCACTGATGAGCCCTCCGATGCTTGGATCCACTTCCAAGGCGAGCGCGATAACAAGCCCTGGAAGCACGGAATGGGCCATGAGGTTGGCCAGCAGGATGCGCCGCTGGGTGATCAACAGCGAACCTGCTGCTGGACAGATGCTGCCGACCATCAAAGCCATCAGCAGAGGTATCGCCCACCAGAGGTCAAATTCAGCCACAGCAGTCCCCCATCACACTGTCCATATCGCTGATCGTGTTGCGCACTTGGGCTGGAGTGCCGTCGGCGACGAGGTGACCATCGATCACCAGAACGCGGTCGTAACTATCGAGGGCCTTCCCCCAGTCATGGCTGCTCACCAACAGTGTTTGTCCAACCTCTGCCTGTTGGCGCATCACATCGAGCAAATGAGCTCGAGTGGGTGGATCAATGGCGCTGTAGGGCTCGTCCAGTAGCAAAATATCGCTTTGCTGTATGAGAGCTCTGGCGAGTAAAACCCGTTGTTGCTGCCCACCAGACAACTGGTTAAGGCGTCTGGATTCCATCCCAGCCATCCCCACCAGTTGCAGAAGCTGGGCGACGGATCGCCCTGTTTGATTGCTTTTTTTTGAGGGTCTGCCAAGCTTCACCATCTGCTGAACGGTGATCGGAAAACTCCAGTCGATAGCTGCCTTCTGCGGCATCAGTGCAACGGATCCGTTGCACTTAACGCATCCTTCGCAGCAAGCCAGACGTCCCTGCAAAAGGTGCAACAACGTTGATTTCCCGGCACCGTTGGGCCCAACTAATGCCGTTAAGGTTCCGGACTCCAGATTGAAGGAAATGCTGTCAATCGCGAGTTTCTGCCCATAACCAAAGCTGAGCTGGTCAGCGGTAAGTACGGGACTGGCGGTGGATCTCGGAAGGCTCAAGACATTGCGGTGGTCGATTTGTTCACTGGATAGCCAGATAGCGACAACTCTGGCGTGCTGGTCAGAATGAGAATCATTCTCAATCGTAACTTGCCAATTTCTACATCGAGTTTCCGGGTTGCGCTATCGGGTTTCGCTCTTTTCGGACTGGTTCAGGCACCTGCTTTCGCATCTGAACCCGACGTGGTTGCGGTTGATGGAACGCTTTGCGACATCACTTCCACACTGGCTGGTTCTGCGGCTCAAGTCACCTGCTTGATTCCTCCCGGAGGTAACCCACACGGGTATCAGCTCAAACCCAGTGACCGCCAAACCCTGGCCAAGGCTGCATTAATCCTCCATAACGGATTTGATTTAACGCCCGCTGCAAACAAAATTTCCTCGTCGGCACCCGTTGTTGCGGTTGGTGAGAAAGTTCTGCCGAATTATCAGGGCAATGACCCTCATGTCTGGCACGATCCGACGACTTCGGAAGGGATGGTTCGTGTTATTTCAAGTGAGCTTTCAAAGATCCTGCCTGATACAGAGCAGGCAGCTTTGACGCAGCGAACGAACCAAGCGGTATCTGTTTTCAGTGGGCTTAGCCAGTGGGGTTCAGCTCAGTTTGCTGCTCTCCCTGAAAATCGGCGCGTCATCACGACCGATCACCGGACCTACAGCCATATGGCAGATCGTTTTGGTTTCAAAGAAATTGCCATGCTCGACAGTCACACCACTGGAGGTGTGTTGCGTCCTTCCAGCCTTAAGGCAATCAGCGATGAAATTAAATCATCGGGGTCTCTTGTGATCTTCAAGCCTTCCTGGAATGCCACAAAAACACTGAAGCGCATCAGCAAACGCAGTGGTGTGCCAATCAGTCCCAATCCGCTCGAAGGAGAAGGGGTTTCTCCTGGGGAAACAGCTGTTTCCACAGCTGTTTCCAACATCTGCACGATGGTGAATGGTCAGGGTGGTCAGTGTGATCAAGCTGTCGGTGATCGCTTGGCCAATGGCTGGAAGGCAATTCGTTAATTATTAGTCTTTTCTCTCTTTCGTCTCCTTTCTTTCTCCTTTTCTGTGTCTCTCTTTAGTACTCGCGTCAAGCTTCTGTTGATCGGTTTGTTGATGCTTCCTTTTGCATCATCACCACCTGCTTTATCTCACGGCTCCCATGGTGGAGGTGAATCTGAGCTTGAGGCTGGTGAATTCGACTTCACTCCAATCGTCACGATTGAGGCCCATGGAGGTTTCGATACCAACCTCGAGGGTGATCCGAAGCATTACGCCTTGGATGGTTTGGTCGGGGGTGCCTTCAGCTGGGGGCTCGGAAATGGTGCAACCCTTTCGATCGAGGCTGCGGTTGGCCCTTCACTCGTTTGGGGAGAGGCTGAACACTTCTACGGAAAAGTCCACGTTCATGATCATGGCGGTCATGACGATCACGATGATCACGGTCATGACGACCACGATGATCACGGTCATGACGACCACGATG
>CAJWLE010000076.1:0-8592 GCA_913042965.1 uncultured Synechococcus sp. | reverse complement strand
GGCTCGCGGCGCAGCGACGTCCTGCCCAATTCAATAAATCACACCGGCTTGCTGACTCTCAGCCATCAGCAGAACCAAGCAATGAATTGACTGAGCCGAATAAAGGCACACACTAATTACTACTTAAACCATAAAGCGACACTGCCAATACCCGGTCAACAAATAAAATATTTAGAAAATTATTTCAACACTTGCCCTTAAATTGCTCATAATTCACTCATGCCACTTCATAGTCGAAGTTGTTGACATGAAGCAATTGTCGCATGAAATTGATTCACATGTATCCATAATTATTTTGATCCCGGACCACATTCTCCTGGGTTTCCATAGATAACCAATATATTTGCCACCATAATCACTCATTAAAGATGGTTTTTATTTCATCCCCGCATCATCCGACCACCCAGACATTGTTCAGAGATTGACCAAAAACCAGCCGCTGCCCGCAGCAAATTTCGATTGATTCTGTATTGGACCTGCGTATCTGAATCATTCCAAAACCACAGGCTTGAATCCAGACCAACAAAAAGGACCCTGTTTGTTGTCGAAGGCCGTGGAGAGCTCCGCTGGGGATTCCAGATCGACTCGTCTTTGAATAAAACAGCTTGTCCACGGACATAACTCCTACGGTCATCAAATGACCACCACGCACCGCTGTAGCCCTTCGTTTGTCCTGTCTGAAAGATTCCAAGGCTCTTGTTGTTCTGAAACAACTCACCTCTAAGGGCCAGCGGTGTTCGTTCCACCAACCGAATCTGAATACCGGGAACCTCCTCACTCGCGAGCACGCACACCAAAGGCAGTGGCTTAGCTGAAACTGGGAACGCAACAGCGCAGGCAGCCAACAACGAAGTGAGTGAGCTGCGTACAAAGGCCATCATCCGGAGATCAACCGGATTCAAGATTGATGTGATCAGGGAAAGCAGGGCATGAAGGAAATTTCAATTGAACAACCTGCTCAACACACTGACTGCCTTCATAATCATTTTCAACCCGCTCACCGTCGTAAACCAAACAATCATCCTTCCATTCCAAGTTCTCCAGGTGAAAATCCCAGCCTTCAGCCACCTTCAATGAATAGCGACCCTTTCTTCGCGTGCGGCGCTGGAGGCACCAACCCGATTCACACCATTCACGAATCGATTGATCTTGAAAAGTTTGATCACTAGAAGCTTGATCCCACCAGGAATCTGTGATGTCGACAGACTCATCATCCACCTCAACATCACCACCTGGTGAAAACACAACAGCAACGTTCTCAGGAGAAGATTGTTTGACTGCCTGCTGTGCCAACTCCTCCATCTTCTGCCGGCAGAGAATCATTTGTTGATATAGGCCTTGCATCTCATCGGCGAGAGCATCCATCTGTGCTGGAAAATCATCATTACCAAGATGATCCTTCGATCGAAACGACTCAACAACAGAGCATTCAGCCTGGTAAGCGAGCTCGAAAGACATGGCCTAAGTCTTCAGCTCTTCCAATCGTAACCAGTCTTCAGAGCAACACCGAAGGCAGCAACCTAAGTCGGCTCTGCGAGCCGAGATCCATTCCAGTATTCACTCGAAAGAACGGACTGCATCCGGTGGAGAACCAACTGCTTTGAATCGTCCCAGGCGTCCCGATTCACTTGAATCAAATACTCGTGCTGGACGCCATGGCCCCGCTGACGAGCCCATCGAACAGTGATGTCGTCATACCCGATGGGACAGGCAACTGACGAAGGCAGCACCAGCACGACTTCGGAGATAAACAACAGAAAATCCAACACCACTGGATTGATATATTCAACATCCTCATCAAGGTCGCCTGAGGCGATCATTTGATCCCTTGATTGTGGCGTGTATGTAACAAACGAAAAGCAATGGGGATGCCCAGTCGACTGCAGATAGAGGCCTTTGAATCCGTGCAAACTCAAACCAGTCTCTTTTCCCCTTTGAGGACGATCACCATAGAGGGTTGAAACATCTTGAACAACATCAATCAACAAAATGAATCAAGACACTTTGGCAAGAAGAAAAGCGAAGCGAATTTTCAGCCAAGCCAGCTGAAGTGGCGTTAATTTCACAAGGCCCAGCCGATCCCGATCAGCTTGCTCAATGAACTTCGCTTGACGCGATTCGATGGTCAACCACTTGAACAAGGGAGACAACTCCAAGTATTGCTCCCAGCGATCAAAGGCGTAGGTGTAGCACCTTCGCGCCGCTAAAGGATCTCTGGCATTCAATTTGAGCATCGCTTTAACAAAAGAGCTGATCGAGCATTCAGGGTCTTGATCTCTTCGAAATGTATTAAACTTAATCCACTGCTCGAAACCAACAACAATATTCAAAACGATCACTTGATCAGCACTCTGCATCAACTCGTGAAGAATCTTCCGCTTTAGTCGCTGTTGCCTGCTTGTTACATCGAAATGAAGATAACCACCTCGATCGAGACGCTTCTGGATTTTTCCCTCTTCGCAATCGTTCCAGTCTTTGCGAAGCGCAGAGAGCCGAAGCCGATTTGCAAGGACGCGCCCCTTTATTTTGCATTTTTTTTGAACGGAATTCACAAATTTTGAAGGACTTTCCGATCGAATTTGTTGAATCAGCCAAGATTTACCACTACAGGAAGGACCTGCAATAACTACCAATCGTTTTTTGTTGTTCTTTAACTTTTTTGGCATTCCACAACCTCTTCAACCATCATTTAATCACCTCAGGAATTACGGAGCTTGATGCAGCTCTTTTGTTCGGCAGCAAACCTTCGGCCCACAATGCACTCATGAAATTCTCTCTCGCAACGCAAACGATCCTGCTGGGGATTCTGGGCAGCCCAGCCTTCGCAGTGCAGGATCAGCCCTCCTGGCCCAGGCAGGATGAACTTCGCGCCATCCAGCGCGCAGCTTTCGACTGCTCAAGGGAAAACAGCCCTGAAACCTGCAAGCTGACGAGAGACATGGCAGACCCCCTGATGGATCATCCATCGCTCCCTGGCATCTGCAAAGACCTGGTCTGGACGTTGCTGGAAGAGAGTCGCGTCGCTGTGAATAACGATTTTCGACGTCGCGATGCCATCGATGAACCCGCCCGCCGAATCACCACAAGCTGCGCAAAGCCCGCAAAACGAAATCAGTCGAAGTCGAAGCTGAACCGCTGACCCTGCATCAGCTGACGCACCTCCTTACGGATCTCCTCCAACAACGCCGTGCTCACTTCGGGATGGCGTTTGATCTCATCAACAAAACTCTGAACATCAGCAGCTGTCATGCCATGGCTGCTTAGGGGTCTTGAACTGGTCGCAACCAACAGGAAGAAACAGGATTTTCATGGTTAGGTGACTCATCAAACTATCCCCTGTGATGACCACCTCGGCCGCCGTGGATCCGACCCAGCACCTGGTCAGACTCGACACCCCTTTCACAGATCAGAAGCCCGGCACTTCTGGCCTCCGTAAGAGCAGCCGACAGTTCGAACAACCGCACTACCTGGAAAGTTTTATTGAAGCGGTGTTTCGCACGCTTAACGGTGTGAAGGGCGGCACCTTGGTGCTTGGAGGAGATGGTCGCTACGGCAATCGGCGCGCCATTGATGTGATTTTGCGTATGGGGGCAGCCCACGGCCTCAGCAGGGTGATCGTTGCCACCTCCGGAATTCTCTCCACTCCCGCCGCCTCCAACCTGATCCGTCAGCGCCAGGCCATTGGCGGCATCATCCTCTCCGCCTCCCACAATCCCGGCGGGCCGGATGGTGATTTTGGCGTGAAGGTGAATGGCGCTAACGGCGGCCCCACACCTGCCTCCTTCACCGATGCAGTTTTCAGCTGCACACAGACTCTGGAGCACTATTCGATCGTCGAGGCTCCGGCCATCCCGATCGATGCACCCGGTTCCCACAGCCTGGGCGCAATGCAGGTGGACGTGATCGACGGTGTGGACGACTTCGTGGCGTTGATGCAGAAGCTGTTTGACTTTGATCAGATCCGCGACCTGATCCGCGACGACTTCCCCCTGGCCTTTGATGCCATGCACGCCGTGACTGGCCCCTATGCCAGCCGGGTGTTCGAGGACCTTCTGGGGGCACCTGCTGGAAGTGTTCGCAACGGTGTTCCGCTGGAGGATTTCGGCAAGGGCCATCCCGATCCCAACCTCACGTATGCCCACGAACTGGCCGATCTACTGCTCAAAGGAGATGCCTACCGTTTCGGTGCTGCCTGCGACGGAGATGGCGACCGGAACATGATCCTGGGTCGGCATTGCTTTGTGAACCCCAGCGACAGCCTCGCCGTTCTCACCGCTAACGCCACCTTGGCCCCCGCCTATGCCGGCGGGCTTGCCGGTGTAGCGCGCTCCATGCCCACCAGCTCAGCAGTGGATGTGGTCGCAAAGGAGCTGGGCATCAACTGCTTTGAAACTCCCACCGGTTGGAAGTTCTTCGGCAACCTGCTCGATGCGGGTGAAATCACCCTTTGCGGAGAGGAAAGCTTCGGCACCGGCAGCAACCACGTGCGCGAAAAAGACGGCCTCTGGGCCGTGCTGTTCTGGCTGCAGATCCTGGCCAAGCGACGCTGCAGCGTCGCCGAAATCATGGCGGAGCACTGGAGCCGCTTTGGTCGCCACTACTACTCCCGTCACGACTACGAAGCCGTGGCCAGCGAAGCAGCCCACGGTCTCTACGACCGTTTGGAGGCCATGTTGCCGAACTTGGTCGGCCAGGCTTTTGCCGGACGCGGCATCAGCGCAGCCGACAACTTCAGCTACACCGACCCCGTCGATGGTTCCATCACCACGGGCCAGGGTCTGCGCATCCTCCTGGAGGACGGCAGCCGGGTCATCGTGCGACTCTCCGGAACCGGCACCAAGGGGGCCACGATCCGGATCTATCTGGAGAGCTATGTGTCCAACACTGGCGACCTGAACCAGGATCCCCAGATCGCCCTGGGCGACATGATCAGCGCCATCAACGACCTGGCGGAAGTTCAGCAGCGCACCGGCATGGATCACCCCACAGTCATTACCTGATCAGTCATTACCTGATCTGACCTTGATTAACACCAAGCCATCCTTTCGGTGGCTTGGTTGATGGCATCAGAGCCGCCGCCGCCCCCGATAGGGATTTTTAGGGCGATACATCGGATCGGTGGCTGCTTCCTGCAACTGCCGCATGGTTTCGATCGCAAAACCCGCCAGTCCGCCGGAACTGATCACCATCAGATAAAACAGGCGCAGCCGACGCAGGTCCACCTCCGCCGGACTGTTGTCGATCAGCACCTTGAAGAAGTAAGCCAACGCACAGCCCAAGGTCAGGCCGATGGCCAGAGCCACCAACACCCGCATGCCGCTGAACGGCCTACGGGAATTCACCTCGGTGTTGGAAACCTGCATCAGCTCGCCTCAGCCGAGGCCTCAACAGCGGGCTTTGCCTCAGCATCCCCAAGCAGGGTCTTCATCACCACGTAGAAGACCGGCACCACCAGAGTGGAGAGGAAGGTGGCCACCAACAGACCACCGAACACCACCAGACCAAGAGACGATTGACTCTGGGCACCCGCTCCACTGGCGAGCATCAGAGGCAGGAAACCGGTGAGGGAGGAGATGGCCGTCATCAAGATGGGCCGCAGACGCGACTTGGCCGAAAACGTTGCTGCCTCCATAGCTGAGGCCCCCTCGCCCATCTTCTGGTTCGCCAGATCCACAATCAAGATCGCGTTACCACCGGCCAGACCAATCAGCATCACCAATCCCACCTGGGCGTAGATGTTGAGCACCTGACCGGCCGCCCCAAGGAACACAAGGGCTCCCAACAGGGCCGTTGGCACCGTCAGCAGGATGATGATCGGGTCGGTGTAGCTCTCGTACTGGGCGGAGAGCACGAGGAACACCGCCAGGATGCCAAGAGCAAAGATCACAACCGCCAGGGAACCGGCCTTCACTTCCTCTCGGGAGATTCCGGTCCAGTCGAAGCCGAGGCCCTGGTAGCTGCCCGTGTCGAAGATCTGCTTCATCGCCCCGATCGCCTGACCGGAGCTGTTGCCCTCATTCGGGGTGCCGTCAATCTTGATTGAGCGGTAGAGGTTGAAGTGGGGAATGACACTGGGTCCCACCGTCTTATTCACCGTGAAGAATTCCGATAGCGGAATCTGTTCACCCTTGGCATTGGCGACATAAATAGCCGACAAACGCTGTGGAGTGGCCCGGCTCACCTCATCCGCCTGTACGTAGACCCTGCGCACCTTGCCTTCCTGGAAGGTGTCGTTCACATAGGCGCCACCGAAGTTGACGCTGAAGGCCGACATCGCTGAACCGAAGTCGACCCCCAGCGATGCCATCTGCTCCCGGTCGACATCAATCTTGTACTGAGGAGCCTCAGGAGAGAACAGCGTATAGACCCGATTGAGAACGGGATCGGTGTTCGCCGCCTGAATGATCTGCTGGGAGGAACCGAAGAAATCGTTCAGCGAATACACACCACTGCTCTGGTCGAGCAGCTGGAACTCGAATCCGCCACCGGTGCCATAGCCGGGGATCGACGGGGGCTCGACCACAAACACCCGACCTCCATCAATGGCGCCATAAAACTTGGCATTGAGACGCTTCACCACAGCACCCACGGTGTGTTCCTTACCAGGACGTTCGTCCCAATGCTTCATCCCGATGAAGAACAGCCCTTTGTTGGGGGCATTGCCATCGAGGCTGGCACCACTAAAGAGAGCAGCCGATGAGATGTCTTCTTCCGAGCGCATCACTTCGGCCACCTGACGGTTGATCTCCAGAGTTTTCGCGTTGGAGACACCCTCCGGGGCCTGCACGAAACCAATGGCATAGCCCTGGTCTTCGATCGGCACGAAACCACCGGGGATGCGCGTGAATGCAAAACCGGTAAGCAAGATGCCGGCCGCGAGGGCTGCCATCACGATCGGACGAGCCTTAAGCACGCCATCGAGAATCGTGGCGTAGCGCTTTTCAAAACCGCTGTAGAGACGGTTGAAGTTGGTGAAAATCACCGGAACGAAGTAGCCAACCCCACCACCGATGGCCGTGAACAACACAACCGGAATTGGATTGGTGAAAATCACACCAGTGGTGATCAAACCGACCGCGGCACCACCAGCCGTGAAAGGAAGACGCAGCGGCAGGCCGGTGATCTTGCCGGCGATGAAACCGATCACGGCACCGATCACCGAGGGGATCAGGGCTGCTGCGGCACCGTTGCCAGCACTGAGCAGGCCATAGATGAACCCAAGCACCACACCGGCCGTGGCGTACTGATTGCGGCTGAGCTCCTTGGTCTCGCGGGACAGCAGCAACGCCGACAGCATCGGCGAGAACGTGAGAGCGTTGAAGGTGGAGATGCCGATCGAAAAGAGAATCGTGGCGGCGAACTGCTTGTAGATCGTGCCGGTGGCCCCAGGGAAAAACAGCACCGGCAGGAACACCGCCATCTTCACCAGAGAGGTGGCGATGACAGCTCCGAACAGCTCATCCATGGTGTCCATGGCCGCCTGCACCGACGTCATTCCTTCCGCCTTCTTGGCGGAGGTGTCCTCCACCACGGTGATTGCGTCGTCCACCACCAGACCGGTGGCCAGCACCAGGCCAAACAAGGTGAGCTGGTTGAGCGAAAAGCCGAAGGCCAGCACCAAGGCGAAGGTACCGATCAGCGCCACGGGAATGGCGATGGCGGGAACCAGCGTGGCCTTCCAGTTCTGCAGGAACAGGAACAAGATCAGCACCACCAGGATCACCGCATCCCGCAGTGAGTTGGTCACACCTTTGATCGATTGGTTAATGAAATCAGTGGTGTCGTAGATCTTCTGCACCCCAAGGCCAACCGGCAGGGTTTGCTCGAATTCGGCCAGCACGTCCTTCACGCCGTTGGAGACCTCGATGGCGTTGCTTCCTGTCAGCTGGTAAATCGCGACACCCACTGAAGGGGTGCCCTTGAGATCCATGGCATCGATGCCGTAGGTCTCACCCCCGAGTTCCACGCGGCCCACATCTTTGAGCCGCACCAAACCACCGGCGTCGGTGGTTCTGAGAATGATGTTCTCGAATTCCCGGGTGCTGGTCAGTCGACCCTGCAGCTGCACGGTCAAGGTGAACTCCTGACCTTCAGGGGCAGGGGCACCACCGATCTGACCAGCAGGCACCAGACGGTTCTGGCTTTGAAGCTGGGCAACGACATCCGTGGCCGAGAGGTTGTTGGCGGTGAGTTTCTCCGGATCGAGCCAAAGCCGGAAGGCGATCTTCCTGTTGCCGAAGTAGGTGACATCGCCGACGCCCTTCACCCGCTTGATGTTGTCGGTGAGGTTCTTGTCGAGATATCCACTGATCGTCTCCACCGAGTATTCGGTCTTGGAGGGGTCTTCGTTGACAAAGTTGTAAACGAGCAGGATCGAGTTGGACGCCTTGTTGACCGTGACACCCGACTTGCGTACTTCCTCCGGGAGCTGAGGCTCAGCCAGAGAAACGCGGTTCTGAACGTTCACCTGATTGATGTTGCCGTCGGTGCCGCTCTCGAACGACACCGAGATCGAACTCACACCGTCGGATGAGCTATTGGAGGTGATGAAGTCCATGTTCTCCACCCCGTTGATCTGCTGCTCGAGCACGG
>CAJWLE010000075.1:0-8599 GCA_913042965.1 uncultured Synechococcus sp. | reverse complement strand
AGCTTGATTGATCCAAATCATGGGTATTTGTTTGATATCTAGATCTGAGTCAGCACCGTCCCACTGGATCACCAGATCCTTGTCCAGCGAGGTGAACCGTGATGGCTTTGTTCGATCCAGGCCATGCAGAGACGAGATCGGCCACCACTGCTCCTGCCAGGTGGGATGCATCTGAGCAGCCCAAAGGGGAGCCATGATCGCGAGGTTCCCGCTTTGCTGCGCCTCAATGCCGCGTCTGACTCCGGATCAACTGCAGCAGCAGCTCGTGGACGTTGATCACCTGCTGATCGTGCAGGATCTTGATGGCGTCTGCATGCAGCTGGTCAGGGATCCGTTGACCCGTCAGCTCGATCGCAGCTATGTGGAGTCGGCGGCGCGGCTGCAAGGGTCTTTTGTTGTGCTCACCAATGGAGAGCACGAGGGGCACCGCGGTGTGAATCGATTGGTGGAGCGTGCTCTTGGGCCATCGAGTCGCCCTGTTCAGGAGGGGTTGTATCTGCCAGGTTTGGCGGCTGGAGGCGTGCAACTGCAAGATCGCTTCGGAACCCTGAGCCATCCCGGTGTTTCTGATGCTGAGATGGATTTTCTGGCGGCAGCCCCGGCTCGTATGGAGCAGTTGCTGCTCGAGAAGCTGCCGGAACACCTGCCGGATCTATCCCTGCCGCAGCTCAAGGCCCTTGCCCAAGGCGCAGTGCTCGATACCCAGGTGTCCCCCACGATCAATCTCAACGGTGCGTTCGCTCTCCTGCCTGATGCGGTGGATGCTCAGCGCGGCCTGCAGCGGATGCTGGAGACGCTGATGAACCAGTTGGCTTCTGAAGCCGAAATGCAGGGTCTGAAAGGGTCGTTTTTCCTTCATGTTGCTCCGAACCTCGGTCGGGCCGCCGATGGGAGTGAGCGGATCAAACCATCGGCTCCAGGTGATGTCGGCACCACCGACATTCAATTCATGCTCACGGGATCCCTGAAGGAGGCTGGTCTGCTGGTGCTGCTCAACCAGCACATCGCCCGGCGCTGGGGGGAAGCACCGTTCGGTGAGTCGTTCAACGTGCGCACGGCACCCCATGACCATGCAGGGTTAATGGCGCTGGTTCAGCGGTGTGTTCCGATCGAGCGGATGCCCTTGCTGGTGGGTGTTGGCGACACCGTGACTTCAACCCGAGCTGAAGACGGATCCAGCTGGCTGCGTGGTGGCAGTGATCGTGGTTTTCTTCAGTTGCTTCAGGATCTCGGCCGTTGGTGCGGTCAGCCCAACCGTGTGGTGCTGGTGGATAGCAGCCATGGGGAAATCGATCGCCCCGGCCTTGGCGATGCTCGGCTTGAAGGCATCTCGGATCCTGACGATCCGCTGCACGTGGATACGTTGATGCCGGAGGGGCCCGTTCAATACATTCGCTGGTTCAACCAACTGGCTGAACAGCGCAATGTGCCACCGACCTGATTCATGAAAGGTTCATGAATTGATGGCCAAGGTTGATGCCGCAACTGTCCAGAAGCGCCAATGTTGGGCCATCAACGAATTGTGCGCGCCTCGAAGACTCGATGACAGTTGCTTCGATGGAGTTTCCCCCTCTGCGACGGTCAGTTCTCACGACGTTGCAGGTGAACCTGGGCTACCGCTGCAACCAGAGTTGCAGTCATTGTCACGTCAACGCTGGCCCGACCCGCACCGAAATGATGGGTCAGGAGCTGTTGGAACTGATCCCTGACGTTTTGAAGATCAGGGGCATCAGCTGCCTCGATCTGACGGGAGGCGCTCCGGAGCTGCACCCTGGATTCCGGGAGTTGGTGATCCATGCAAGGGCCGCCGGGGCCAGGGTTCTCGATCGCTGCAATCTCACCATCCTTTCGGAACCAGGGCAGGAGTCTCTGGCTGCTTTCCTGGCGGAGCAACGGGTGGGGGTTGTCGCGTCACTTCCCTGCTACAGCGCTGCAAACGTTGACAAGCAGCGGGGCAACGGCGTGTTTGAGCGCAGTCTTGAGGGGCTACGTCAACTCAATGCACTGGGGTATGGCCGGGGCGATGCGATGCGGAGTCTCGATCTGGTGTACAACCCGCAAGGTCCGTTTCTGCCGCCACCCCAGGCCGGTCTGGAACAGGATTACAAGCGGGAGCTGGCGGCCCTTGGCATTTGCTTTGATCGTCTCCTCACCCTCGCCAACATGCCGGTGCAGCGCTTTGCGCGGCAGCTTGAACTGCAGGGTCAGTTGGCTGATTACCAGCAACTCCTGGTGGAGGCCCACAACCCCGCCAATGTTGAGGCGGTGATGTGTCGTGGGTTGGTGAGTGTGGATTGGCAGGGACACCTCTTTGATTGCGATTTCAATCAGCAGCTCGGACTCCCCCCGGCTGGATCTGGGCGACACCTTCGCGACCTCCTGAATGTGGAGGCCCTGGCGGCTGATCAGCCGATTCAGACCGCTCCCCATTGCTACGGATGCACCGCCGGTGCAGGATCCAGTTGCGGTGGCGCGTTGCAGTCAGCGGCATAGTGAGCCGTTATGGCCTCTCCCTTGATGAAACGCGCCCTTCTTCTGCTCGGGTCGATGCTGTTCATAACGGGCCTGTCTGCGCTGGCGAACCATCACGGCGATCAGCAACCGAAGCAGGCCATGTTCAAAACACAGCAGGAGGCTGAAGCTGCAGCTCCAGGCTTTGGCTGTGAAGGAGCCCACCGCATGGGTTCCATGTGGATGGTGTGTGCTCAGCACGATCAGGCTGACCACCATGGCCAGCATTGATTAATGGCCAACGACTTGGTGGCCAAGGACGAGCACTGCAAAACGCCCACAAAACACATCGCCGTTGGCGTTGCCCCCATGGGGACGGTTGCTATCGGCATCGTGCCCATGGGAGTGATTTCCATCGGCGTCGTGCCCATGGGAGTGGTGTCCATCGGTGTGGTGGCCATGGGGGTGATCAACGCCGCCATCGTTGGGATGGGGCTGATCGCAGTTGGGGTCAACACCATGGGTGTGATCACGGCGGGGCCGATGAGCATGGGGTTGATCCAGCTCCGCTCCACCACCAATCCCCGTTATCTGGCGTACCCCAGCCGTGAACAGGCTGAAGAGCAAGCCCGTCAACTCGGCTGCGAGGGCGTGCACCGGATGGGAGCCCACTACTGGATGCCTTGCTCTGAGCATCCGCAGTGAGTGCTTGATCACGGTTCAAGTCGCTCTTAACAATGACTTCCGGGACAGTCCTGCTCCTGCCCGTGTTCAAAACGTCGCGTCATGGCTTGAGTGGTGTAGCTGGTTGTCCACTTGTGCACACCACACCAAGAAATCGTGTTCAGGAGCTCCTGATCCGGCGCTGGCAGGAATCAGGTGCGATGTCTCTTCTGCATCACTGGCAGATGCAGAATCTGCTCTCAACACTTCGGCGGGAGAAGCAGTTGGTGGCGAAGGAGTTGATTGGACTGATGCTGGATGACCTCTACGAACGGGAGGCCTGACAGGTCGAGCAGATACCCCGCACATTGAGGCTTGATTCGAGCAGTTCGAATCCGAACCGCTGTGAGGCTTCAGCCCCGGCCTGCAGCACAGGCTCACTTTCAAACTCCTCAGTGCGGCCGCAACGCACGCAAACAATGTGGTGATGGTCGCGGTGATCGGCCACGGCCAGTTCAAAGCGACGGCCGCTTTCAGTCAGCTCCAGCTCCTGCAGGAAGCCCATGTCTGCCAGCAGCCGCAGGGTTCGGTACACCGTGGCCAGGGAAACCTTGAGCTTTTGCTGAGACAGCTGTTGGTGCACCTCTTCCGCGCTGAGGTGACACCCTGATCCGCGTTCTCTGAACAAATCAAGAACGCGCTGGCGTTGCGGAGTCATCCGCCGGCCGTCCTGGTGGAGCCCCTGCTGAAGCGAGGGATCGATGGCGGCGGCAGCTGAGGACAACGCCAAGGGGGATGGGATCAGCTCTTCTCAACAGTAACTGCTAATGAGATTAATGCCACAGCTTTGGCCTAGATCTCCATGGTTGGAGACTCCTGATGATCGATAAGCCCTCACAGAACAGTGATACGGTCCGCCGCAATGTGTCTTGAGACCGATGGAAACCCACGTGCTCACCTTCACCATCAACAAGTCTTTTGCTGAGTGGGTTGCCACGTACGACTCCTCTCTGCCTCTTCAGAAGATCGCTGGAATCACCTCGATTTACCGGGGTGTCAGCAAAGAGGACCCCACCAAGGTGTGCGCTGTGATGCAGGCAGCACCGGGTGTGATGGAGCAATTCATCGCTGACAACACCGACATGATCGTTGCCTCGGGCCATGTGCTCGAGAGCACCGTGAGTCAGGTGTTCTTGGCCGGCTGATGGTCTGGCGTCCCGCGCGTGCCTGGACCAGTCGATCCCCCGTTTCGGGCTATCGCCATTTTGAACTGGTCACCCAGGGCGGGCGAGGTGATCAGCGCTGGGTGGAACTGGCCGCTGTGCTGAATCCATCCCACCGGGAGAGGATTCCTTGGAGTGAACTGAACGATCGCAACCGTTGGACCAGTGGTTGGCAATCCATCCCAGCGGATGAATCAAGTTCAGATTCAGCTTTTACAGAGGAGTCTGCGCTCTGACTCAACCCATCCCTTTCTGTGATTCGCGAAAGGCCTTGAGTTTGTCGATGTCTTTTTCCTCGTCAATGCTGTAGTCGGTCAGGATCAAAGCCTTCCCGATCGTGCCTAAGGCATATTCGATTCGGTCGAGGTCGCGACGACCGTCCGCATCAGCCCTCGCCGCACGGATGACCTCAGGTCTGAGCTGGTCTGCCAGTTGCTCAATGGATTGGGCGATGGCGCGGGCTTGCTGGAGAGGGTCTTCGGCTTGCATCAGAAAAGAGCTGCTGCTGATGAACTTTGCCAGCGCCAGAGTGGAGTAAGTGCTCGCGCTGGTCGACATGCTCTCCGCAGTGAAACTCGTCACTCTGGTAGTCAGTGGGCTTCTGGGTTTGCCTGCAGCAGCTGCTGAACTGCCTGGCCAGGCGGGTCCGACGGCGGCCTTGCTTCAACCGGGTGGGCTGCGCCTGACCACCCGGCGGACCGAGGATCTGTTCCCGGATGGCAACAGCATCTGGAGAGTGGAGTTGCATCGAGGCGACCAACGCCTGGCCAGCTGGCGTGCGGCCAGTGGAATTGCACGTCAGCAACGCGCAGATCGACGCTGGAGTCCTGGCAATGCGGCCCCGCTTCCGGCCGGCCCCTATCGGCTTGGCACTCCGGAACCCTGGGGGCAGGATCTCTGGTTCGATCTTCAACCCCGTTTCGACACCACCCGCAGCGCCCTGGGGGTTCACCGCTGTTATCCGGGAACCGGGTGCATTTGCATCCCAGACCGCGCGGACATCGATGCGTTGGCGGCCTGGGTTCGTCAGGCCGGGATCAGAGAGCTCTCGGTGTTGAACTGATGGGTGAATTTGGCGCGACACATCTCCAGGTGCTGCGCGGCACTGACCTTTTTCGGAGGGACCTCTAGAAACGGTTCATGCCATGGCTTTCATCGGATTCGGATTCGTGGATGTGAATATCTGGATGATCGTTGGCTTCCTTTTGGCGGCTTATTCGGTTGTCGCCAACGACTCTCTGCAAACCCTCGGCACCTACATCTCCTCCAACAGGAGACGCACCCCGAAGGTGGTGCAGATGATCTTCATCTGCACAGTCACCATCGTTGTGCTGATGCTGGGCTGGTTCCTCAAAGACGGTGATCCAGCCTGGGGACGTCTCAGCGTTCCCGGTAAGGAATTCCCGTTACCAGAGTCGTTTTCCTGGGTCTATGTGCTTCCACCGATAGCGGTGTTGGCGTTGACCCAGTGGGGCGCACCGGTCAGCACGTCATTCCTGGTGTTGTCGTCGTTCCAGCCCTCCAACATCGGCACGCTGCTCACAAGCTCCCTTGCCGGTTACGTTCTCGCGTTCTGCGTTGGCCTCACGGCCTACGGCCTCGGCTTGTGGCTGCTGGAGCGTTCGGTGTTCCGGCGCGCGCAGGACTCCAGGGACTTCAACAGGATCTGGTACGTCTTGCAGTGGTGTTCCACCGGCTTCCTGTGGAGCATGTGGTTGGTGCAGGACCTGGCCAACATTTTCGTGTTCCTGCCGCGCCGCCTGGAGCTCTTCCCGATGGCGATCTGCACCCTGGTGCTTTGCGTGGGGCTGTGCGTGCTCGTGGCCAGCGGAGGTGGCCCGATTCAAGCGGTTCTGCGCTCCAAGACCAACACCGCTGATCTCCGTTCGGCCACGGTGATCGACTTTTTCTTCGGTCTCTGCCTTCTCTACAAAGCCTTCCTCTCAACCTTCCCGTTGAGCACCACCTGGGTGTTCCTGGGGTTGATCGGTGGCCGTGAGATCGCTCTGAGGATCAAGGAGCAGGAGTTCGAGGAGACCTTCACCAACCAGGACAGCGGAGGGATCGTCAGGATCATTGGCAGCGATCTCTGGAAGGCTTTCATCGGTGTTGTCGTGAGCCTGGTGATCGCTGTGAGCATTCAGCCCCTGGTGCAGATCCTGAGTGGATGATCACAAACCAGAAGGGCATGAATCCGATACCGTTCAACAGCACGATTCGATTCCGATTGTTGTGACGGAATCAGCTCCCAAGTCGCAACGTCGTGATGCCAGCGGTCGCTTTCGATCGTCCGGAGAGCCTCCGGCTCGACCTGTGCAGGTTTGGCTCAAGCCGGATGTGCTGGAGCGTTTGGATGCCTATTGCTCGCTGTATGGCATTGGTCGGGGCCGTGCCATCGGACATCTGCTCCAAGGGGCGTTGCCAGACCCGCGTTGGATGCCGGCTGGAACAACACTGTTGAACCAGGCTTCCGATCCTCATTCAGAGGACGCTGAACGATCCGATGCAGTGGCCCCAGCTCATGGTTCAGCAACGCGGGGAGATGACCAGGATCCGGAGCTGGCGGCCCTCAGCGCGATGCCCCGATCTCAGCCGTTGTTCGAGTCAAGCGATCGCGTTGCCAACAGCATGGGCACCCGGTTTGGCTCTGTTTCTGATGAGCCATTGCAATGGGTCGCCGCCGTGCGCCTCGCCGATGGAACGCTGCGTTCCGGGCACTGGAGTTACGCCGTGGCCTGGGATGGGCAGGCCGGACTGACCATTCGCTATTCGGAGGACTTGCTTCAGACGCTGCCGGAGCAGCACAAGGCGATCTGAGACAGATTCCCCTCTCCCCCTCGCTTGATCCATTTGCTTGATCGGTTTGTTGTGGTCAGGTTGCGTTGATTTGGCTATGGCAAAGGAAGGCGCAGCGCGTTATGAGCCGGCGGGTGGGACTGTTATCGCTGACGCTGCTCGCTTGGACGTCGGGTGCTTCAGCGGCGGCCGATCCTGAGGCGCTTCTCAGTCAACGTCAGTCGATCCTGGAAGCCCATCGCACCTTGGTGGCGGCGGGATGGTCTCCGGCACCGGCTCAAGAGCCATCACCGCGGGAAAGGCTTTTGTCGGCTGTTGCCTTGCCGAGTCTGTCGGCCTGTTCCGGAACGGGCGCGGGTTTCTGCCGTTTTGATTACAAGCGGGAACAGCAACGGCTCTCGGTGGTCACGGTGCCATCCAATCCTGGTCAGCCCTCGGTTGGACAGGTGGAACGCTGGTGGTGATCAGGGATTGAGCTGTTGTTCACGCCAGGCATCATCCCGGCACCAGAGAATCCGCTGATGGGGATGACGGGTGAGGTCGAGGAGTTCGGCGCGGTGGATCTGGAGCTGCAGAACCAAAAAGTTCTCTGGTATTGCCACGGTGTCGTCCAGCTCCTCAGGGAAGTTGGCCTCCCGCTCCAGTGGCTGGCCTGGCGCGGGCCAGCCCCAGAGGGCGCGCCCTTGCGGCGACAGGCTTTGCCAGCTGTGAGCGTTGCTGCTCTGTGACTGGCGCATCCAGGTTCCCCGCAACCGGTATTGCTGTTTCGCCTTTGGCAGCAACCAGCACAGCTCCACCTGGGGTTGCAGCAGCAGCTCCTCGACTTTGGCGCTTCGTGTGTCGGTGTAAAGCTCCAGCAGGTCGCCTCCATGCCAACCGCGGAACACCAGGGTGCGGACCCGCGGCGTGCCATCGAGCCCCATGGTGGCCAGCTGAAGCCAACGGGCCGATGGTTGCCGTCCCTCCCGTGCGCGGGCACCTTTGAGCAGAGCCCGCCATGGCGGCAGCGACGTGGTGATGCTGGAAGCCTGGTTCGATCGTTCAGTCATGGCGTTCAACAGGGCTGGTCTCGACGTTGTCTTGCTGGTTAGAGGCCATGCAGCCGAGCTTGCTCAACGGCCGCTCTCACAACGATCGAATGTCGTCTGACCAGTGGTTTCATGGCGTCGTATCCACCCCCGATCACCGTGGCGATGGGAATGTTGCGTCGTAGTGCGGCGTCGAGCACCAGCTGATCCCGCTGGAGCAGACCCGCATCTGATAGTGCAAGCCGTCCGAGGCGGTCGTTGCTGTGGGGGTCGACCCCAGCGTTGAACAGCACTAAATCCGGTTGGTGTTGATCGAGCAATTGCGGTACGCGATCGCCAATGGCCTCCACATAGGCATCATCTCCGGTGGCGTCCGGCAGGGCGATGTCGACATCGCCGCTGACCTTGCGCAGCGGAAAATTGCTGGCGGCATGCACC
>CAJWLE010000074.1:0-8605 GCA_913042965.1 uncultured Synechococcus sp. | reverse complement strand
GAAGCACACCGGTGCAGCCTCAAGCACGGTGATCAATCGCTGGCGCTGGGCCACCAGGGCCTGATCCGAATCGGGATATCCACCCCAGAAATCCGGGGTGAGCACCTCAATGGCAATCAGCGGATTACGGGCCCGGATCGCCGCCATGGTGGTGGTGAACAGGCTGGCGCCATGGTCGGGGAGGTCATCGCGAGCCACGGCGGTGAGCACCACATAGCGGAGCTGCATCGAATCAACGGCATCCGCCACACGCTCGGCTTCCGCCAGATCAACCGGCATCGGATGCTGCCCCTTCTCCACCTGGCAGAACGCACAACTGCGGGTGCAGATCGATCCACCCAGCAGAAAGGTGGCCGTGCCAGCGGCGTAACACTCACCACGGTTGGGGCACCGCCCCTCCTCGCAGATGGTGTGCAAGCGATTGTCCTTCACCAGCCCCTGAACCCGCTCCAGATCGGAGGCATTGCCGATCGGGCGGCGCAACCACTCAGGCAGACGCTGCTTCGGAGGAGTGGCGCTGAACTTGCTCATCCACGCAGGAGACCTAACCAATTCTGATCAGAAAAAACCAGAACGGGTTGTGCAGTTCAATCCACTGGGCGACGGCCCTCCAGGGCACGACTGAGGGTGACCTCATCGGCATATTCCAGTTCACTGCCCATCGGCAGGCCGTAGGCGATCCGGCTCACAGAACAGAAGGGCTTGAGCAAGCGGGCCAGGTAAAGGCTGGTGGTATCGCCTTCCACACTCGGGGTGAGCGCAAGGATCACCTCCGTGACCTCCTCGCGGTTGATCCGTTCCACGAGGGGGGTCACCTTGAGCAGCTCAGGGCCAATGCCGTCCATTGGCGAAATCAAGCCACCGAGCACGTGATAGCGGCCCTGGAATTCCCGGGTGCGCTCCAGCGCCAACAGATCCCTCGAATCGGCCACCACGCAAACCAGGCCGTTACGGCGTTCAAGGTTGCGGCAGATCTCGCATTCCGGTTCAGCGGAAAGGTGAAAACAGGTTTGGCACTGGCCAACCTGAGTGCGGGCGGCCAGCAACGCATCAGAAAACTGATGGATCTGCTCCTCCGGCTGATTGAGCAGATGGAGGGCCAGACGCTGGGCGGTTCGCGGCCCGATGCCGGGCAGGCGTTCAAACTGATCGATCAGCCGGGCCAACGGTCGAGTGAAGCCGCTCAGTGATCTTCCGCCGATGGAACGGACTCTAGGCAGAATGCTTCGATTCGAACCGGTTCTGATGCAGCTGATCCGTTCCCTCTCCCGCACACTTCTGATGGGTGTCTTGGCACTGGCATTAGGAGCCTGTGCGGCGGGACCAACGGCCGGCTTGCAGTCGTACCAGAGCCCTGATGGGCGCTTTGCGTTTCTGTACCCAACGGGCTGGACCCAGGTGCAGGTGAGCAATGGCCCTCGGGTGGTGTTTCACGACCTGATCCACAGCGATGAAACCGTGAGTTTGATCATCAACAATGTGAATGAAGAGAATGAGCTCACGGAACTCGGCAGCGCTGTTGCAGTGGGTGAACGACTGCGGCGTGAGGTGATCGCCACCGCTGGTAGTGGCCGCACCGCAGAGCTGGTTGAAGCCAACGAGCGAGAGGTGAACAATCACACCTTCTATGACCTGGAATATGCGGTGCACCTGGAAGATCGGGATCGCCATGAACTGGCGACGGTGGTCGTGGATCGGGGCCGGCTTTACACCCTGGCCACCAGCGTCAATGAAGACCGTTGGGAAAAGGTGCAGGACCTCTGCGGCCGCGTGGTGCACTCACTGAATCTGTTGATCTGAGCCATCACCGACTCGACCAGGTGGTCTCCAGATAACTGATGCCACCCTTCTGAAACGGTCGTGCCTTCAACTGTTCTGTGCTCAGATCACGGTTCGTCAGGGCCTGAGCCAACTGCACCAGCTCCAGTGGTCCGAGATCCGTCTGTAAGTAAGGAGCTGAAGCAGCAATCAGTTGCGGTAAGCGCACCAAATTCTGAGGTTGCTTGAGGCGATCCACCAATCCATCAATCGCCAGCTTCTGCCGCTCCAACCGCCCCAGATCACCCTTGGTATCACTACGCCAACGCAAAAATCCTGTGAGTTCACGGCCACGCAGAATCTGCCGCCCAGGCTGCAGATCGATCTGCA
The DNA here is from genome assembly GCA_913042965.1 of uncultured Synechococcus sp. Classification (GTDB taxonomy): domain Bacteria; phylum Cyanobacteriota; class Cyanobacteriia; order PCC-6307; family Cyanobiaceae; genus Parasynechococcus. The sequence goes on along the minus strand of CAJWLE010000074.1, from coordinate 6,457 downwards.
GGTTCTGGCTGCGATCCAGGTAATACATCCGCTTGGGAACATCCACCTCGATGCCCCCCACCAGATCCGCCAACCGCGGCAATGCATCGAGTTTCACCACGATATGGCGACGCACAGGGCGATTCATCAACCGCGTCAGCTCCCGTTCCACCGCCTCCGGGCCACCGAGCGCCAGCAATCCATTGATCTTCATCTCACCCCAACCATCGGGGTTGATGTAGCTGTCTCGCGGGATCTGTGTGATCCGGGTCACACCACGCTCCACCCGCAACGTGAAGATCGTGTCCGAATTGCTGCCAACCGCATCGCGGCCGAGCACCACCACATCACCGGGACCGCTCAGCCTCCCCAACCAGGGACTGACCAGTCGGACCGACACCGACAGCAACAACCCGGCAGCCACACCCAAACCGCACAACTGCCAGAGCGGACGCCGACGGAGCTGTTGCAGCAATGAAGCCATGGCTCCAGCTAACCACCTCAGACCAGTGGATCGCTGATCATCATCGAAGCGCAAGGCAACTGGCTGATCAGCTTGCTGGTGCGATCACTGCCGGGGATCGGCAGTCCAGCCACCCGTCGCCTCTGGGTGCGCAGGATCACCAGATCATGGTCTCGGCTGAGCCGATGAATGGAGCCATCAATGCCTGGACCTCGCACGATCACGATGTGAAACCGTTCAGCTGGAATCCCCGCCGGTCGCCAGCGGATCAACTGATCCTCCATCCAGCGACGGTCCTGACCACTGAAGCGGGGATCGTGAACGTGGAACAGCGTGATCCGGGTGCGCTGGTTTGCATCAGCGCTGTTGATCACCCGCAACGCGAGCTCCACCTGTTCGCGCGCACTGGCGGATAGATCCTTGATCGGCACCAGAATCCGATGCAGTGCCGACTGAGGCTGACGCCCCAGATTCACCACCACAACCGGGCAATGGGCGGTGCGGCAGACGCCATCGATCAGATCACCCATCAACCAGGCCCGCAGCTGATCGCTGCGGCCAGCGCCCACCAGCAGGAGATCCGCAGCCTGCTCGATCGCCGTACGACTCATTCCCCCAGCGATGTCTTCATCCAGGCGCAACAGGCTGCGGGTGGGTACAGCCAGATCAGCACCGATCGCTTCAGCGGTGCTCAAACGGCTGCGGGCAGCCGACACAGCACGGTTCAAACCACCACGCAGCTCTTCCAGGCTGGGGTTCACCATCGCCAGGGGCAACAGCAACCCCTGGCCGCCGGATGAGCCCCGCACCAGCCGGGCCGCGATCTGCAACAGACCCTGTTCCGTGCTGGGGTTGGCCACGGGAACCACGATGCGCAACGGTCGCTGCACCACCTCGCTTCCTCCATCCCCAGAGAACGCCTCTTCTCCGAAACTGGCGGGCAACTGGTTCTTTTTCGGCTCATTCAGCCGGGTAACAGAACGCTCCGTGAGGATCGGCCCCAGGGTGGCCGTGACCACCATCACAGCCAGCACGGCATTGAGCACCATCTGGTTGAGCAGCCCGGCCTGAAACCCGATGAACGCCGTGGCCAGCGTTGCAGCCACCTTGGGCATGGTCAGCGACCACATCATCAGGATCTGGGAGCTGCGGTATCCGAACAGAGCACCGCTGATCCAGGAGGCCAAACCCTTTCCCCCAACGGCACCCACCAGCAACAGGGCCGTGAACTGAAAGTTGCTCAGGCTGGCGCCAAGGCTGCCCACATCCAGCAGCAGGCCAAGGTCGATGAAGAAGATCGGAATGAACAGCACCCCACCGATAAAGATCACCTGCTCCTTCACCCGCCCTTCCGGCAAAACGGAATTCACCGCAAGCCCGGCCAGAAACGCGCCGACGATCTTCTCCACACCGGCAAGCTCCGCTCCCAGGGAAGCCAGGAACAGCGCCACCAGCACCGCCAGCACCATTCGGTTCTCATCATTGATGCCCTGGAGCACGAGCCGCTTCCCCAGCCAGCGGATCCCAAGCACCACCAGCACTGCGAACAGACCGATGCGAAGCAGCAGCAGACCAAGGCCGAAACCGCTGAGATCCCCCTGGCCCAGACCCAGCCCAACGGCGAGCAGCAACAGGGCAACGATGTCCGTGAAGATCGTGCTGCCCACACTCACCACGACCGACTCATCCTTCTGAGCGCCGTAACTGCGCACAATCGGATAGCCGAGCGGGGTGTGCGTCGCCATCAGCGCCCCCAGCAGCAGACAGGACACCGAGGTGAATCCCGCCAGCAAACCAATCCCCACACCAGTGCCGACACCGATCAGCAGGATCAACAACCCGTAAACAAAGGAGCGGCGTTTGACCCGGTTGAACTCCTCCAGGTCGATCTCCAATCCCATGGTGAAAAGCAGATACACCGCGCCGAGATCCGAGAGCAACTGCACCGTTTCGCTGCCGCTCTCCACCCAGCCGAGGCCATGGGGACCCACCAGCACACCGGCCAGCAGCAATCCCACCAGATCGGGAAGGCCGCAGCGCCGGATCAGCGGTGGCACCGCAGCACTGATGCCCACCAGCAGTGCAAACACCCCAAGCGGGTGATGCATCACATGCTCAAGCGAGGCCTGCATCGCCATCGGAACAAGGCCGAGTGCCCATAAGCATGCTGCGGGAACGGTCAGCTCACAACGACTGCTTCAGGAAGCGACAACTCCCTCGCCAGCCTGCACCCGCCAGAGATTGGCGTAGACGCCGCCGAGGTTCAACAGGGATTCATGGGTGCCCTGCTCAACGATGCGACCGGAGTCCATCACCACGATCCGATCCGCATGACGCACGGTGCTCAGGCGATGGGCGATCACCACCGTGGTGCGATCACGGGTGATCTGCTCCAGGGACCGCTGGATCGCCGCTTCGGTGTCGTTGTCAACGGCGGCGGTTGCTTCATCGAGCACCAGCACCGGCGCATCCTTGAGGATCGCGCGGGCCAGGGCGATGCGCTGCCGTTGGCCACCGGAGAGGCGTTGACCCCGCTCCCCCACCACCGTGTCGTAACCATCCGGCAGGGTGTCGATGAACCCAGCAACCTCCGCCAGCTGTGCCGCCCGTTGAATGGCATCACGATCTGGATGGCTGACTCCGTAGGCAATGTTCTCGGCAACGGTGCCGTGGAATAAATAGACGTCCTGACTGACGAGGGCGATGGCTCGGCGCAAATCCTGCAGCTGCAGCTGCTCGATCGGGCGACCATCGAGAAGAATGCGGCCCTTCTGGTGCTCGTACAGACGCAGCAGCAATTTGATCACGGTGCTTTTGCCAGAGCCGGTGGCGCCGACGATCCCAACGGTGGAACCGGCCTGCACGACGAGATCGAAGCCCTGCAACAGCGGCAGGCGCTGCGAATAAGCAAAGTGCACCGCTTCAAAACGCACCTCACCCCGCACCAGCTGGAGATTCAAGGCTGTGGGGCCGCTGCGAATGGTGATTGGCGTATCGATCAGATCCAACACCCGTTTGGCGGAAGCCATCGATCGCTGGTATTCATCCAGCGTTCGACCCAGGGCGGTGAGCGGCCACAGCAGACGTTGGGTGATGAACACCATCACGCTGTAGGTGGCTACAGGCAACTGGCCGTTGAGGGCCTGAAAGCCCCCCACCAGCAGGATCGACAGGAAGGCAAACAGGATCGCGAAGCGAATCAACGGGATGAAGGCCGCCGACAGGCGGATGGCCCTGGCATTGCTGCTGCGATAGGCCTGGCTTTCACGGCTGAGCTGTTCAAGCTCCAGTGCTTCTGCAGTGAAGCTCTTGATCGTGAGCATGCCTCCGAGATTGTTGGCCAGGCGGGATGCCAGGTCTCCGGCGCAGGCACGCACCTCCCGATAACGGGGGGCCAGTTGGCGCTGAAAGCGCAGCGAACCCCAAAGGATCACCGGGATTGGCAGATACGCAAACACCGCCACCTCCGGTGCCACCACCGCCATGCCGATCCCCACCACGAGCACGGTGGTGATCAACTGCAGGATCTGGTTGGCACCGCGATCGAGGAAACGCTCCAGTTGGTTGATGTCGTCGTTCAACACGGTCATCAATCGACCGCTGCTGTCCTGCTCGAAGAAGGCAAGTTCCAGCTGCTGGAGATGGTCGTAGGCCTCCAGACGCAAACGGTGCTGCGTGATCTGAGCCAAATTGCGCCAGAGCACGTCGTAGAGATATTCGAACAGCGATTCAGCTGCCCAGATCACAAAGGTGAGCAGGGCCAGCATCCAGAGCTGCTGGGCCACCGTCGCCAGTCCGAAACCCGCAAGCAGCGACTGCTGACCTCGCACCACCACATCAACCGCCAAACCGATCAGAGCCGGTGGCGCCAGATCGAACAGTTTGTTGAGCAGCGAACATGTCGCGGCCGCCAGCACCAAACGTCGCTGAGGTGCCAGATGCACCAGCAATCGCCGCAGTGGAGACAGCTGTTCGAAGCGTGTTTTAGGGGTTGGGTCCTTCACGGTTTTTGAACCTGAAGACGCACACAAAGGGCGTCAAAACCGAACAGGAGCCATAGCTGGAAGCTGGGCCTGAAACTCGGAGCTCAGCCGCGGTATCCGCCGCCACCGCCGCCGCCACGAGGCCCACCGCTGCGCTCTCTTGGTGTGGCCTTGCTGACGCGAATCATGCGGCCCATCCACTCCACGTCCTGGAGGTCGTCGATGGCTTTCTGCTCTTCTTCATCGCTGGCCATTTCAACGAAAGCGAAACCACGTTTCCGGCCGGTTTCACGATCCAGAGGAAGACTGCAGTTTTTGACCTCGCCGTATTCGTTGAAGAGGTCAACCAGATGCTCTTGCTCCGCCTGGAACGAAAGATTGCCGATGTAGATGGTCATGGACCGTGGAACCGTTGGATGGGCTTAATCGCGTGAGCCGGTTCCGACAGTGCGGATGGGGCCGGTGGTCAGGCGTGAACCCATCGACGTTACAGGGCAAAAGCAAGAAGCGACACCTGAAATGGAAGCAATCGCAAGGAGTGCCACGAAGCGCAGCAATCCCATCGAATGCGATGCAGAACTGGCCCAAACATCCAGTCAGCGTCGGCTGAAAACATCAAACAGGAAACCGTCGCGCTGCTTCCTCCGTGCATTGGGCGCGGGACTCTTCGATTCCGGCACCCCCAGTCAGGCGCTCCATGAAACAGCTGCAGGTGTAATCACCCATGCCATCCGGAGGTGTTTTGCCAGCACTTTCCATGGCCGCGTTAAACGCGACCAAACAGAACGAGCGAATCATTCCGTTGTCTGAGGAAGGGGTCGATGCTGGTGCAGCTGAAAGAAGCAAAGTCAGCGCCAGAGGGAGCATCAGGTAGCCGTTGTGATCTGCAGCTCCCGGTTCATCACACGAAGACTCCGCAGGTTGTTGAACACATCCTCGGGCATGCCTTTAGGTAGATCCACCAGGCTGTGATTGTCAAAGATCTGGATGCGCCCGATCAGTCGGCCCTGGAGGCCTGTCTCACCGGCGATTGCGCCCACCAGATTGCCTGGCTTGACCCGGTCGCGATGACCCACTTCAACGCGGTAGCGCTGCATGTTGTCCTCCGGCGGGCGGGACGGGCGATCATTGCGGCGCTCCCGGCGGTCGCCACGCTCGCCGCGGTCACGATCCCGGCGCTGGTTGTTGTGGATCCAGTCGTCATCGCCCTGCTGACGCAGCAGGGGATCAGGGCCGATGGCCAGGCTGAGGGCGGCGTAGGCCAGCTGTTCGGAACTCAGCTCAAGTTCAGTGCCGATCCGCTGCAACAACTCCTGTAGAAGAGCTTCTTCATCGGCATTGGCCCGCGGTTGCTGGGTCGCCTCCACCAGACGTTTGTGCAGTCGGTCGAGACGCCCCTGGTTGATCGCCGTATTGCCGGGCACCTCCATCGGCTCGATGGGTTGGCCGGAGGCCCGCTCGAGATTGTTGATGAAACGCCGTTCCCGCGGAGTGACGAACAGAACCGCCTCGCCGGTGCGACCAGCACGACCGGTGCGACCGATGCGGTGCACATAGGCCTCGCCGTCGAACGGCATGTCGTAGTTGATCACCATTCCAATCCGGTCCACATCCAGACCCCGGGCGGCAACGTCCGCGGCCACAAGGACGTCGACCGAGCCGCCGCGCAACCGTTCCACGGTGCGCTCCCGCTGGTTCTGCGGCACATCACCGTTGAGAACGGCAACCTGATGGCCGCCGGCCTCCAGGGTTTCCGCAACGGTGAGCGTGATCGCCTTGGTGCGGGCAAAGATGATCACCCCTTCACCTCCGCAGGCATCCAGCACCCGCTGCAACGCCTCCAGCTTGTGGGGCATTGGAACGGTGATCGAGCGCTGGCGAATGCGCCGGCCCTCCTGATCCTTCGTGCGGATCGTCACTTCCGCAGGATCTTTGAGATAACGCTTGGAAAGACGACGAATCTCCGACGGCATCGTGGCCGAGAACAGCACCACCTGACGCTCCTCAGGCAACTGGCCGAGGATCCATTCGA
>CAJWLE010000073.1:0-8639 GCA_913042965.1 uncultured Synechococcus sp. | reverse complement strand
CTGGGGATAGATCGGCCCTTCCGCAGGGGGAATCGTGAGTGGGTAGCGCTGCTTCCACTCAGCAATCGTCTGCAACCAGGACGAAGTACGGGGTTCGACGGAGCGCTGAAGGCTCAGGGCAACGAGCCGAGTGAGGCTGAGGCCGAGATCGCCAAGCACCGCAACATCAGCACGCCGTGTCTTGCCGATTTCGGCAGGGTCGATTTCAAAATGCACCACCTGGGCCTTGGGTGCAAAGGTGTCGAGCTTGCCGGTGACACGGTCATCGAATCGAGCCCCAACGGCGATCAACAGGTCGCAGTCTGTGACTGCGAAATTCGCAAATGCTGTGCCATGCATGCCAAGCATGCCCACCGAAAGTGGATGGTTCTCATCAAAGGCTCCCTTGCCCATCAACGTGGTGGTGACCGGGAGTTGATAACGCTCGGCCAGCAATTGAAGATTGTCGTGGGCAGCGGCGGAGACAGCGCCACCACCGACGTAGAGGAGAGGGCGTTCAGCCTTTTCGATCAACTCAAGAGCCGCCGCAACAGAACGGTCTTCGGGAGGCTGCGGCTGGCGGAACCCACGGGGGACGACGGAACCAGGAGCGACCGGTGTGTACTCGAACATCTCCTGACCCACATCCTTGGGGATGTCGATCAAGACCGGACCGGGTCGACCACTGGCGGCAATCACAAAAGCTTGGGCCACAATCGAGCCGAGGTCAGCCGGATCACGAACGACCCAGGAGTGCTTCACGATCGGAAGGGTGATGCCAAAAATGTCCGTCTCCTGGAAGGCATCCGTGCCGATCGCAGGACGTGGGACCTGACCGGTGATAACCACCATCGGCACGGAGTCCATCTGGGCAGTGGCAATGCCGGTGACCAGATTTGTGGCCCCGGGACCGGAGGTTCCAAAGCAGACCCCAACTTTGCCTGTGGCTCGGGCATAGGCATCGGCGGCGTGGGTACCGGCCTGTTCATGCCGCACCAGGATGTGTTTGACCCAGCCCTGATCCTCAGCGATGTGCAGGGCGTCGTAAATCGGCAGGATCGCCCCTCCCGGATAACCGAAGATCGTCTCCACTCCATGGAGGCGCAGGGCATCCATCAGTGCCTCTGCACCGGAGATCGTTCGTGGTGCGACCGATTCCTGACCGCCGATGCCCGTTGGTGCGGAGGTGAGGGTCACGGCAATTGGTCGGGTTTGACCCTAAAGATTAAGGGCCTACAGGGACGATTGCCCGTCGGCCGCGGATCATGGCCCTGAGGATCTCTGCAGGGTCGAGCCAACGACCGGAGTGACGGATTCCCCAGTGAAGATGCGCTCCGGTGGTGCGACCGGTCAGGCCGACCTGACCAATGACCTGTCCGGCGCTCACCCACTGATCTCGACGCAGTCTCTGCCGACGCAGATGGCAATAAATGTGGTGGTACTTGCCTGAAGCAATCACAACTCCAATGCCACAGGAGTCATCGACAATCGTCTCGATCACCCTGCCGTGCCACCAGCACAGAACGGGGGATCCGAAGGGAGCGGCGATGTCCAGACCGTTGTGGGGACGAAGGGTTCCATCAGCCGCACGACGCATCCCGAAATGGCTGGTGTAACCCTCAAAAACCGGAATCGGAAAGCGTCCCTCACTCCAGCTATCGGCTCGTACAGGTGCTGCTGCTGTCAGACAAACTGCGAGCAGCAGGGAACGAAACAGCTCAGAGCAGTCCGAGAGCGTGCAACGGGCCACGACCACCGATCAGTTCCAGCAGGAAGGCTGAGAAGCCGAGCATCGCCAGGCGACCATTCCAGACTTCGGAACTGTTGCTCCAACCCCACTCCCATTTTTCCTGGGGGTAGAGCTTGACGGTGTTAGGGAGTTCGGCCGCGGCATCAAGACTGACCTCCGGTCCATCGAGGCTGGTGGTGACCAGATCGGCAAGGCCCTCAATAAACGGTGCGTAGGTGTCGAGAGCTCGCACCCGGCGGAAATTCACAACACCAGCTTCCGTGGCCAGTTCGCGGTATTCGATATCGATTTCCTCGAGGGTTTCGATGTGCTCGCTCACGAAACTGATCGGAACAACCACGAGATCATTGATCTTGGCCTCTCCCAGTTCTTCCAGCGCCTCTTCCGTGTAGGGCTTCAGCCACTCCACCGGACCAACTCGGCTCTGATACGCAAGGGTGTGTGGATTGGAATGACCCACCACTTCAGCGAGCTTGCCCATGATCAAGTTCGTGCAGGCTTCGATATGGGTCTGATAGGGGTCGCCGGCTTCTTCCACGTAGCTCTTCGGAACACCGTGGGCACTGAAGAACACATGCGCCTTGGTGGGGTCGTCGCTGTTGCGAACTTCCTCTGCGATGAGCTCCGCCATCGCCTTCACATAGCCGGGATGATCAAACCAACTTCGGATGCATCGGATCGGGAGCTTTTCGAAATCCGAATCCGCCTTTCGCAATCGCTGAAGTTCACGAAAGCTGGAACCACTGGTGCTGATTGAGAAGTGGGGATACAGCGGGAGCACAACCACTTCGTCCATACCGTCTGCCTTCATATCGGCAACGGCGGATTCCGTGAACGGATGCCAATAACGCATCGCGACATACGTGGTGGCATCAACACCACGCTGGCGAAGGAGGCTCTGCAGTTCACGGGCTTGCTGCTCTGTGATGCGTCTCAGTGGTGAGCCTCCACCGATGGAGCGATAGGCCTCCTGTGACTTGCCACTGCGCAGGGTGCTGATCAGCCAGGCCAGGGGCTTCTGAAGAGCAGGGCTGGGGAGCCGAATGATCTCCGGATCTGCGAAGAGGTTGTACAGGAACGGTCCGACGTCCTGAATCCGTTCTGGTCCACCCAGATTCAGTAGAACAACGCCGACGCGTGACATACAAAAACCCTGCGATTAAGGGGGTTGAGCGTAACCCCCACTAACGGCATGGTGAGTAGCCGATGAGCATCGGATGGAACTGAAATGCGCGTTGGGCCAGATCAACCGCCGCCTTGCGGGTGAGGGCCATCCACTGCGAGTGGAACAGCGTGGACAAAAACTGAACCTTCGGGGTCGCTTGCCCGATCGACGCAACCCAGAAGTTGAACGCGTGCAACGGCTCAGCCTTGGGCTGACAGCAGATTCTGAGGGCCTTCGTGATGCCGAGCACGCACTGCGTCAAGTGCAGCGGCAGCTGCAACGCAGACAGTTCAATTGGGATGACTGGAGCACTGAGCGAAGCCATGGGTCTCCCCCCGACCTGGAGAGGGCCGTTCAATCCTTTGAGCAAGCTTTCTTCACAGACGCCCGTCGTCGCCGCAACCCGTCCGGCAGCCGCACCACCTGGAGCAGCGCTTACCGGCCATATTTGAGACGCCTGCAATCTTTGGCAGGACTCCAGCCGATCAGCGGCAGCCTGCTGATGCAAACCCTGGAGAGCTACGCCGATGGAAGCCGAAGCCGGCAGCAATGCGCCACGGCACTGTCTGCGCTTGCTCGCCATCTCGATGTTCCCCTGCCGGAGAACTGGCGCCAAGAGGCAGGTGGTTACGGCCTGCACAGGGCCCGCTTCCGCCAGTTGCCCACCGATGCACAGATCCTCGAAGGCGTGATGAATATCCCAAACCCTGCCTGGCGGCTGGTCTATGGGCTGATGGCGACCTACGGACTGCGCAACCACGAGGTTTTTTTCTGCGATCTGAGCAGCCTCAGCAGATCAGGAGATCGGGTGATCCGGGTTCTGCCCACAACCAAGACCGGTGAGCATCAGGTCTGGCCTTTTCAGCCCGACTGGGTCGATCTGTTTGATCTCAACGGGCTCAGCTCTGATCGCAAGGCTTTACCCGCCATCCAGACCGATCTGCGACTGACCACCCTGCAGCAGGTGGGCCGCAGGGTGAGCGAGCAGTTCCGGCGCTATGCCTTGCCGATCACGCCCTATGACCTGCGGCATGCCTGGGCGGTTCGCACCATCCACATCGGCCTTCCAGACACGGTGGCCGCCAGAATGATGGGCCACTCCGTGGCGATTCATACCCGCACCTATCACCACTGGATCACGCGCCGCGATCAACAGCAGGCGGTGGATGCAGCTCTGGCTCGGCAGGGCGCCTGACCTTTTTTTGAGACATGACGTCTTTCCTACGCCCCCTGGCTTATCGCTACCGCTGGATCTACGACACGGTGACAGCTGTCTCCTCTCTCAGTGTGGGAGGCGTGTCCAGGCTCCGAGGCCTGGGCGTTGAAGCTCTGCAGAATCAGCTGGACTCTGGTGCAGCCGTTCTGGACCTCTGCTGTGGAAGTGGTGAGGCGGCAGCACCCTGGCTCGCAGCCGGTTTTTCGGTCACAGGGTTGGACATTGCTCCAAGGGCTTTGGACCTGGCGGCCATCCGTCAACCAAAGATGCATTTGGTGGAAGGTCTGGCGGAGGATCCACCGCTGGCTACGGAAAGCTTTGCTGCAGTGCAGCTCAGCGTTGCGCTTCACGAGTTCCCTCGCGAGGAGAGAGTGCAGGTCCTCACCAGCTGCCTGCGTCTTCTGCAGCCGGATGGGTGGCTGGTTCTGGTGGACCTTCACCCCGCTGGTCCTTGGCTGAAGCTGCCCCAGCAGCTGTTCTGCGCTCTATTCGAAACCGACACTGCGACCGCCATGCTGGAGGACGATCTGGTGTTTCAGCTCAACGAGCTCGGGTTCTGCAGCGTGAAGCAGGAGCTGCTGGCCGGGCAGGCCCTGCAACGAATCACTGCCCGAAAACCACCATCACCCCAACCATGACCGCGAAGGACCTCGACCAAACCGCCGCCAGCCTGGGCATGGGTGGGCGAGTGTCTCCGGAAACCGACGAGGCCGGCTATCGCAAGCGGATGGAACGGCGCCAGCAGGTGCAGAAGCAGCGTGTGGAGGAACGCAGCAAGGAGAAGGGCCTGGTGCTGGTGTTCACCGGCCATGGGAAAGGGAAAACCACAGCTGGGCTGGGGCTTGTGCTCCGCACGCTCGGTCACGATGAACGGGTTGCCATCGTTCAGTTCATCAAGGGCGGCTGGGAGCCAGGGGAGGCCCGGGCCCTGCGCGTCTTCGGGGATCAAGTGAGCTGGCATGCCCTCGGGGAGGGTTTCACCTGGGAGACCCAGGACCGCGAACGGGATCAGCAGCTGGTTGAGGAAGCGTGGGAGACCGCACTCGGCTATCTGCGAGACGCAACGGTCAAACTTGTGCTGCTGGATGAACTGAATGTGGCACTCAAGCTTGGATACATCTCCTCCGAAACCGTGATTGCCGGACTGAAGGAACGTCCGGAGCTCACCCACGTCGCCGTGACCGGCCGAGGGGCTCCCCAGCCTTTGCTGGACCAGGCAGACCTGGTCACGGAGATGACCCTGGTGCACCACCCCTTCCGGGAACAGGGTGTGAAGGCACAGGCCGGTATTGAGTACTGAGGGGAACGTCGACCTCAGTCCAAGGCCGAAGCGTTCAGATCTTCGGTCAACCGGCGCGTCGCATCTGTCAGAACCGACAAACCACTGATCAGGAGAGCTCGATGCACCACAGGGTCTTTCCAACAACCTGGCTCTCGGCTCGCTCTCTCCAGAGCTGACAGTGTGAGCCTGGCCATCACACCGCTATGGCTCGATTCGGTATTCGGCATCCAGTGCTGGCGGCTGCACCATGCAAGCGAGAGAGGAGGTCACTGGCCAGTGCTTGCTACTGTCGATTGGATCTGGGGCACAGATGACCTACTCCCGTGTGCTGCTGAAGCTCAGCGGCGAAGCTCTGATGGGTAATCAGGGGTACGGAATCGATCCAGCCATTGTTCAGTCCATCGCGTCGGATGTCGCCAAGGTTGTGGCCAGTGGCACTCAGCTGGCCATCGTTGTCGGCGGCGGCAATATTTTCCGTGGGTTGAAAGGATCGGCCGCTGGGATGGAGCGGGCCACGGCCGACTACGTAGGCATGCTCGCCACGGTGATGAACGCGATCACACTGCAAGACGGACTCGAGCGAGCTGGAGTTCCCACCCGCGTGCAAACGGCCATCGCCATGCAGGAAGTTGCTGAGCCCTACATTCGCCGCAAGGCGATGCGCCACCTCGAGAAAGGTCGCGTGGTTGTATTCGGAGCTGGATGCGGAAATCCGTTTTTCACCACCGACACCACCGCCGCCCTGCGGGCAGCAGAAATCAATGCCGATGTGGTGTTCAAAGCCACCAAGGTTGATGGGGTCTACGACAAGGACCCGGCCAAGCATGCAGATGCCGTTAGACACGAGCATCTGAACTATCAGGACGTCTTGAGCGGCGAACTTGGGGTGATGGACAGCACCGCCATCGCCCTGTGCAAGGACAACAACATCCCGATCGTTGTGTTCAACCTGTTTGAACCTGGCAACATCGGCAAAGCCGTTGCTGGAGAACCGATCGGATCCCGTATCGGCAATCCCGCCTGAATTCACGACGCCGTCACCCGAGATCACCATGTCGACCAAGGACCTCGAAGCCAGCATGCGCAAGTCGGTGGAGGCCACCCAGCGCAACTTCAACACAATCCGCACCGGCCGGGCCAATTCCTCTCTGCTCGATCGGATCAATGTTGAGTACTACGGCGCAGACACACCGCTGAAGTCACTGGCCACCCTGTCCACACCTGACTCCCAGACGATTCAAATCCAGCCGTTCGATATCAGTGCTCTGGCCTCGATCGAGAAGGCCATCGCCATGAGTGAACTCGGTTTCACCCCCAACAACGACGGCAAAATCATCCGCATCAACGTTCCACCCCTCACCGAGGAACGACGCAAGGAATTTTGCAAGCTTGCCTCCAAATACGCCGAAGAAGGCAAGGTGGCACTGCGAAATCTGCGTCGTGATGCGATCGATAAAATCAAAAAGCAGGAAAAGGAAGGGGACTTCTCCGAAGACCAGAGTCGCGATGAGCAGGATGCCGTGCAGAAGATCCTCGACAAATTCATCGCTGAACTGGAGAAGCACCTGGCCAACAAGGAAGCCGACATTCTCAAGGTTTGAACGGCAGTCCTGAACGGTTTCGCGATGTGGTCATCGTCGGGGCTGGAGCCGCTGGTGGAGCAGCAGCGGCCCACCTGTCTCGGAGTGGCCACGATGTTGTCCTGCTTGAACGCGACGCAGAACCAAGAATCAAACCTTGCGGCGGCGGCATGGCCGCCTCAGTGCAGAAGTGGTTTCCCTTCTCTTTGGAACCGGCTGTGGAACAGGTGGTTCGCCAGGTTGATTTCAGTTGGTGCCTGGGTGATCCAGTCGTTGCTGAGCTTCCCGGTGAAGCACCGTTCTGGATCGTGCGCAGGGAACGGTTGGATCAGCTGCTGACTGATCAGGCGAAACAGGCCGGAGCTGAATGCTGTGCTGGGGTAACCGTGACCGACATCGGTCGGGATAACGACCACTGGAGCGTTACGGCAGCCGATGGGCAGCGGTGGCGAACTCGATCTGTGGTCATTGCAGATGGCTCGGCGTCTCCCTGGCCCCAACGGCTCGGCCTGGGAGCCAAGCGCGTTCAAACAGCAACCACCATGTCGGTTCGACTCGAGGGGCAAGGCAGATTGAAAAATGGCACCACCCGCTTCGAATTCGGGCTGGTGAAGCAGGGGTTCGCCTGGGCATTCCCCGTGGCAGGGGGGGTGAACATCGGTGTCGGCAGCTTCATCGGCAAACAGGACGCCGACCCTGAACAGGTCTTGTCACAACTTCTTCCAGACCTGGGCTTCCCCGCCGACGCAGGCCTTCGTCAGAGCGGACAGCTACGGGTTTGGAATGGCCATCACCGCCTCAACGGCAATGGAATTGTGGTGGTGGGGGATGCAGCGTCGCTCTGCGACCCATTCCTGGCGGAAGGATTACGCCCTGCCCTGATGAGTGGCTGTGAAGCTGCACGGCATCTCGATCGCTGGCTTCGTGGAGAAAGCAATGATTTGAGGGGCTACACCACCGCCATGCGGCAACGCTGGGGGGAATCGATGGCCTGGGGGAGGCGCATTGCACAGGTCTTTTATCGATTTCCAGGCGTTGGATACCAGTTGGGGATCAAGCGACCCACCGCACCGCGTCGCATTGCGCAGATCCTCTCGGGTGAGATGGGATATGGCGATATCGCCCAGCGGGTGATCAACAGACTGCTGCTGCAGCGGGGCTAAAGCGTCAGTTCCAGCTGTTGCGTTCCATCGTCTTGCCTGGGGGAACGCCTGCGACGACGGCTTGTCACTGGCTTCAAACCAGCCCTGCGGGATCCATGCTTGCGTTGTATCGCGTCGGCATGGCGATCAAAACCAGCGGAACGGCGAATCTCCCAGATCCGATCCTTCGCAATCTGCATCGACGCGGTGACGTCAACGATCGGTTCTGGCATTCCACCGCCCAGGGACCAGGGCTCGTGGAGATGAATCGCTGGCACATCGCTGAGCTCCGGACACCACTCGCGAATGAAATGGCCTTCGGGGTCATGATCCTGCCCCTGTTTGATCGGGTTGTAGATCCGAATTGTGTTGATCGACGTGCTCCCTGATTGCATCTGGCATTGGCTCCAGTGAATGCCGGGTTCGTAGTCGACGAACTGACGGGCAAGATGCAAGCCGGTTTCACGCCAAGGCAGCCAGAGGTTGTAGCTCGCGAACGACATCAACATCGCCCGCATGCGGAAG